>NZ_AP025298.1 GCF_036492425.1 Persicobacter psychrovividus | reverse complement strand
AATGCCATCAAGTTCGGCTCAGGATCGACAAATTGAAATTTGGTTCCAAAAAATTGAGCACGGAGAAATAAAGCTTCCAAGGTTTCAACGGCCTCAAGCATGGGATAATAAGCGAGTAGCAAGCTTGCTCAACACTGTGATTAATAATTTGCCGCTTGGGGTGACGCTTCTTTTGAATGTTGAGGAAGAGCAATTTGTTTCCCGATATATCAGTACTGCTCCTGAAACGAATCATCGTGTTACAGAGCACTTGCTTGACGGGCAGCAACGACTAACGGCACTATGGAGGGCATTGCATAATAATTATGAACAGGTTAAGTACTTTGTGCACTATCCAAAGTTTGCCATTTTTGATGAATATAAAGCAGAGCCCGAATTAGAGGACGTCGGAAAGGTGTTTACGCAAACCCGATGGAAGAACAAGCATGGGGTGAATATGCCGCTATGGGCTGATCATCCAGACAGAATACTCAATCGGGGACTGATTCCTTTCGAACTATTGATGCCGGGAGATAAAAGTAATGAAATTGAAGATTGGATAGAGCAGGCCACTGCCTCGAAGAAACCAAAAGATGGGGACGAGGATTTGATGAAGAAGCTGCAGTCGTGGATGGATCTTCAAAAAGAAATCAATAAAGTCATCCGTGATTATCGAGAGACTATCGCGCATTTCAATCTACCTTTTCTTGCGCTACCTGTGCAAACGACTAAGGAGACTGCCTTAAATGTTTTTATTAACATGAATACCAATAGCAAGCCCCTTTCGCAATATGACATTATTAGGGCTGAAATTGAGGGCGTAAAAGGCGTTTCTATTGATGATTATCAGCAACAGCTTGACCAACAAGTGCCGTTACTCAAAGATTATTGGGATTTGCCTTTTTTGATTCTTGCCTCAAGTGCATTAATTCAGAACAAATTGCCCAATCAGCGGGGGATGTGGGACATGAAAAAAGATTTGATGATCGAAAACTGGGACAAAATGGCTGATGGGCTGTCCAAGATGGTGGTTTTTCTCGATGGTCAAGGAATTTATGATAAAAACAGGCTCCCGACCAATGCCGTTTTATCCGTAATTGCAGCGCTTTACAGCCATGTTTCTGAAAGTCTTGATGAGCGAGCAGTGGCGGAAAAACTTCTTCGAAAATATTTATGGACTGCATTCTTTACCGACCGATATGAAAATTCAGCCGCAAATAATGCATACAAGGATTATCTGGCCCTTAAAAGAGTCATTCTTTCCGAAACGAAAGAGGATGGATCAATTTTCTCTGAAGAAGATGTTGTAATCTTTGACCAGAAGAGGTATCCGCTGGTGACGCAGGAAGAATTACTGAGCGTTGGCTGGCCCAAAAGAGAGAATATCCGAGCGAGGGGAGTCATGGCTATCTTTTCCAAACTTGGGGCGGAGGATTTTGCTGATGGCACGAAACTTACAAGGCAACAGTTAATCGATGGTTCGCGGCAATACCACCACGTTTTTCCTGCTTCTTTGTTAAAAGATTGTGAGGTTAACGAAAACCTGGTCCTCAACTGTGCACTTATCTCAGACAAAACCAATTTAAACATCAGCAATAAAGCACCCTATACCTATTTACTGGAACGGTACCAATGGGCAACAACTGACGACGTGGACGCCCGACTTGCCACGCATTTGATCCCTGCGGAAAAACTGAAGAATGAAGGTTATGATCATTTAACTGAGCAAGAACGTCAGGAAAAAATTGCTGCAGACTATCACGATTTTGTGAGGGAAAGGGCACGGTTGACTGTTAAAGCGGTACAAAAACTTGTTATGGGGGAACACATTTCCGTGGGTGCGCTCTTTGAGGAAGAGTATCAATTACCAGCATCATTGAGTAATCTTCACGGAGCAATAAATGCGGTTGAACTTTCCCTTAGAGCGCTGACAGCATCTGTCCTGCAGGCTAAATCTAATCGTCCATTCGATCAGTTTGTTTCTGAAAGAAGCAAAGAAAATATAGCCAAAAAATTACAGCGCTACTTGTCTGACAATCCAGCAGACTCAGTTGAAAATTATCTTGATTTCAGTAGTCAGTTGAATTTCTTCACCCTTGGGGAGTTAAAGGATACCATTACTGCGAACAATAATTATAAGTATTTTGAAGCTATTTTTGGTAATCGCCACGCTTTGAACAACCGATTCCGCCAGTTAAGCACTCTGCGAAATCAGCTGGCTCACAATAACGAGCCAACAGATATTATGGTCAAGGACGGGGAGGCCGCCATCATTTGGTTCAATCAAATTTTGGAAGCGCAGGAGGTATAAGGTGTTAGATCAACATTTGCGCCGTGAAGGCAAAATCATTCAATAAAATTCGAAAGTAAATGGGCAGTCTGTCAAAGGGCTGCCCTAATGCTTTAAGGCGCTATTGGTATAATTAAAAAACATGGAAAGAACCAGTTCTACCTTTCTTTAAACCGTGCTTCTTGATCAATCCTGCGCACCTTCAGCATGGCCACTCACTGACAAGACTGAAGGTGTTGCATAAGGTAATGCAGTTTCATGACAATATAATTCACCAAGGTCATGCCTTAAATCAGGGGAATCATGGTCTATATCACCCCTCCAGCATTATGGCATAGTAGTAGTGCATCAGCCCAAGCTAAATTTGAGAGGGTTAGCCGGTAAATTAATTTAACAAGCCTTTTGCAATCCTGCCTGTCTATAATATTGATGTCTGAGGTGATTGACCTGCTGTGTGGCACCCACACAATCCAAACGCATACGTTTTCCCTTCTTGCGCACGTGTTTTGCCGGTCGGTCATTGAAGTAAGTCGTGATGACCACTGCTTGCACCAAATCCAATACCACGACCAAGCGACAAAGTTTATCTGCTTGTTTGTTGTTGATATTTTCCGGTAAATCCCGACGACTTACAGTATAAAACCGCAGCCCCTGGCGGTGCTTAATATTCCCATAAGTTACCACCGCTTGCAGATCTGTAATTTTGATGTTTCGTTGCTGACAGCGTCTTTTGGCATGTTCAGTAATGGCAATAGCTGGAGAGATCATGGTGTTTTTCATCTGGGAAATCATGGCATTTATGTTTAGGTGAAATAATCTTTACATAAATGTACGCTCGCTTAGTGAAGTGAGGGTGCACTCAAAAACAAATCAAAAATTCTTTTGCTTCAAGCTCATCGTAGAAATTGATCGATAAAGCAGATCCTAACTGCCCCTCACTTCCTTGCTTACCGCTCCAACTGAAAAAACGCATCCAGCTCCTGGTTCGACATCTCGCCGAGCCATTTTTGCGAATTGCCTTCCATCACCTTGTCGGCCAACCCTTTTTTATTGTTGATCATTTCGTTGATTTTTTCTTCGAATGTTCCGCTGCAAATCAGTCGGTGCACCATCACATTTTTCTTTTGCCCGATACGGAAAGCACGGTCGGTAGCCTGTGATTCTACCGCAGGGTTCCACCACAAATCGAAATGCACCACATGGGAGGCAGCGACCAGGTTCAACCCTGTTCCGGCGGCCTTCAGGGAAAGGAGCAGGATTCTATGGTCGGGATTATTTTGAAATTGATCCACCATCTCATCACGGTCTTTTCGGCTACATCCACCATGTAGGAATTCGGCTTTCAGGCCTACTTCTTTTTCAATCCATTGCTGGATCAAATCGCCGGCGGTGCGGTATTGGGTAAAGATAATGATCTTTTCACCACGACTGATGACCTCTTTGATCAGCGGCAAAAGTGCTTCAGCCTTGCCTGAAAACTGATGGTCAATTTCAGATTCCTTATGGTATTGAGCCGGATGATTACAAATCTGCTTCAAAGCAGTGATCATCTTCAATACCATTCCTTTACGTTGAATACCATCCGCCTCTCGAATTTGTCGCAGGTTTTCATTCAGCACCGCTTCGTACAAACTACTTTGCTCGGTGGTCAGGTTTACATAACGATCCTCTTCGATTTTCTCTGGCAGATCGGCAATCACCGTTTTATCGGTTTTGAGTCTGCGCTTGATAAAAGGAGCCGTGATCTCACGGAAGGTATGCAATTGTTTTTCGTCCTGCTTCAGTTCAATCGGCTTGACAAAATTCTTCTTGAAAGCAGTCAGCGCACCCAGATAGCCTTTATTGGTATAATCCATAATCGACCAGTATTCGGTCAGGCTGTTTTCGACCGGCGTCCCACTGAGGGCGATCTTCATTTGTGCAGAAACACTGCGCACGGCCTTGCTTTGGGCAGTGGTGCTATTTTTGATTGCTTGCGCCTCATCAATGATCATCACCTGCCATTTTTTCTTTTTGAAAATAGCCGTTTGATTACGGAGCATGCCGTAGCTTGTTAGCGTGAGTTCGACATTTTCATTGATTTGTCGTTGCTGCCCGTGAAAAGTGTCAAACATCAGGCTTGGTGCAAATCGTTGTAATTCATGCGCCCAGTTGGTCAACAGACCGGTAGGAAGGACAATCAAAGCTGCTTGTTTGGCACTCAAATGTCCTTCTTCCTTTAGTTTCAGTAAGAATGAAATCGCTTGCAGGGTTTTCCCCAATCCCATATCATCTGCCAAAATACTGCCTACGCCCATCTTCGCATTTCGGTAAAGCCAGTGGTATCCCTCGATTTGGTAAGGGCGCAGTTCAGCCAGCAATCCTTGTGGATGATCCACCGATTGTTGTTGTCGGAGGTTCTCCAACAGGCGCATCAAGGTATCGGTTCGCTCAATTTTGGTACCTTCGAATTCTCCACTTAATGCAATCTGAATCAACTCCATTGGTTTGGGGTCTTTCAGCTTCTCGAACCGCTTCTGAATCTTGGCGATTTCCGTCGGATCAATCATAACATATTGATCTTTGATCCGCACAACGCCTTCCAGCTGAAGCGCTTTTTTCAGAAATTCCGCAGGGTCCACCAGCTGATCACCAAGGGCCATTTTCCAGTCAAACTCAAACAGTTCTTTCATTGAGAAAAAAGACTGTACCCGATCTGAGGAACTGTCCACCCGCATCGAAATGGCCGGACGAACGACCGATCGCAGGGCTTTGTCCAGGCGCAATTCCATACCGAGGCGCTGCAATTCAGGTAAAATCTGCAACAGCAAATCCTTCAGCTCCAACGGATCATAATTTAGTAAAACATGATCCTTTCGCCATAGCTGCCCCAGCGGAACCCAACGACGGTGCAACCACTCTAAATCCTGTAAAACCTTCAGTGGAAGGTCTGATTTTAGGGCTTCAACCAATGGAATGGCCTCCTGTTTA
This sequence comes from Persicobacter psychrovividus, assembly GCF_036492425.1. Classification (NCBI taxonomy): domain Bacteria; kingdom Pseudomonadati; phylum Bacteroidota; class Cytophagia; order Cytophagales; family Persicobacteraceae; genus Persicobacter; species Persicobacter psychrovividus. The sequence continues at coordinate 152,008 of NZ_AP025298.1, read as the reverse complement.
TTTCCCAGCTCTGCCACTTTCAGACTCGCTCGGATATGTGAAGGCTGATCCACCAATTCCAGTAAATAATGATGCGTTTTCTTTAAACCCTGCCACGGACGCAACCAAAGTGCAATTGCCTGCGGAATCGACTGATCTTCAATGCGCTCAAAAGTCACTTCCTTTTTACGGTAAAAAAGATGATCCAATGCCTGATGGTCAGCGACGACACTTTCATCGAGTTTTGTGGCCAACAGCTGCTCCACCAGGAAAATCATCAGCGCATGCAGTTTCCCTTCCTCCGACAATTTGTTGGAAATCGTTTTGGAGCTCAGCTGAATCAGACCGTCGGGCATTGCACCTTCAAGTTGTTTCAGTGCTTTTTCTACCGCAGGTTCGGTCGAGATCGGTGCCCACAAAATATGGAAACCTTTTTTTGCTTGCCACAAACTCGGACGTACCAATTGCTGTTGTACCAGATGTTGCGCCAAGGAAAAAGCCTGTTGCATCCACTGAATTTTAGGGTGGAACATCGGCAGATCCGAAGGGGTCAGGCTCGAAAGGAAATTCAACAACGCTTTCGCATCAAAGGGTAGGGCAGTGAAGCGTTTACTTTTTGATGAGGCGAGCTTAAAAAATTCGGCTTTATCATCAAGGGTAAGTTGTATATTTCCGACAGTTTTCAGGGTGGAAAATATCGGGTCATCCTCCGCTCCCTCAAAGAGATCATATACCGGATAACGCTTTAATCCTTTATAAAATAGCGTCAGTTCTTTGTGAAAATCCTTGCCATAAAAAGGAGGTGCCTCGGCCAGCATTTGTAATAAGTCGAGCCCCTGTGTCTGGATTGCAGACAAATCCAGCTTATTCAAAGCTTCATGACTTTCAGAAGTTGTTCCCCCATAAAAATCTGACCATTGCTCAAAAAAATCAAACGACTCCTCGGCCTGTTTCAGGTTCAGATCAACGCCCACCAACGAGAATAATAAGAAAGGATTACGGTCTATCTCTTGTGAAAGGGCATAAATCACCGAAGCCAAATGCTTGCAGGGTACTGCCCAATCCGGACAGGAACAGCCCATATGCCAATCATTCCAACGCTTCGGGAAGACCCCTTGAATCTCTTTAAGCCATTTCAAAAATTCTGGCGCAAACTGTTGATTGCCCAAAGCCACCTGCCATAATTTTTCCTGCTCCAGCTTCTCTCCAAGTGCTGCTTTAATATTTTCAGGCAATTCCGGAATTTTGATATCCACCGAATAGGGACGAGGACGGGAACCTTTCACCTTGGCGATCACTCGAGTTCCGTGAATGTCAATACTCGACACCATTCCACGGTTGGCGTATGACCGGCCACGGGGCAGTCGGTTGCTGAAATCTACTTTTTCGAGTGATTGTAACCACTCGGCACCCCATGGGGTCTTTCCATATTTTGTTCTGATGGCCATTAGTAGTCCTTATAAATATATGATATGCAATAAGGTATGAAATATTATCAATATACATCCTTTAGCTATAAAAAGAAGGGGAGTTCAATAAAATACTCAGGCAAGATGAACATAATAAATCGACCTGCTGGCGGGTTAGAGCGCTTGCTTTCTGTTAATCGACCATGAACTATTTATTGACGGTTTGTAATTGATTTCAAGCTTATTTTGAATAAGTATAGGATCTGCATTTTCAATTCTTAGTGCAATACATTTGAAGCGTTAAATAAAAAGTGAAATAATATTCATGTTTTTATTGATTTTGTGCACGTGCCCATTATATTTGTATAAAGGCCTGTTAATGAATTGTTCGTTCAGGCAATTTTTTAAACTAAATCTGTGCACGTGCCCAATTTATCAAACCCCATGAAAAAGCGACACACATCTAAGGATATAGCAGCAATGGCCAATGTTTCTCGTGGAACAGTGGATCGGGTAATTTATAATCGTGGGAACGTGTCAGAAAAATCTCGGCTGAAAGTTGAAAAGGTATTAAGGGAGATCAATTATAGCCCTAATGTAAATGCTAAAGTTCTGAAATTAGGAAAGCCAACCAGTGTGGGGGTATTGTTTCCGAGTGCTACTTTAGATATTTACTGGCAGAAGGCTAAAGATGGTTTTATGTCTGCCTCTAAAGAACTTAGGGTATATAATTTGGAATTTCATTTCTATGAATTCGATAATTTGAATGCTTCACAATTCAAAACGATGAGCCATGACGCGATTGAAAATAAGCATGATGCGATTATTTTTGCGCCATTTTTTAATAAGGAATCTATCGATTTTGTAGCGTCAATTGAAAAAAATAATATACCATATATATTATTTAACTGTAATATAGATAATGGACATCAAACCCCATTTGTGGGTCAGGATTTGTTTCAGTCGGGCAGGATTGCCGGAAGTTTGTTGTATAAATTGTTGGGAAGAAATTGCCAAAAGGTAGCTATATTCCATTTTGATGAACCCTTTGAAAATGCACCCCATATGCAGCAAAAGCAGGCAGGCTTTGAGGATTTTTTCATCAGTAAGGGGGTACCCAAGCATCAGGTATTAACTTATAATATTAATGAGGTAGAGCATACAGTGGAAAGCTTGAAAATTAAGCAAGTTTTTGATCAGCACCCAGACTTGCAAGGCGTGTTTGTGTCCACCTCAAAAGCCTATAAAATAGGTCATTATGTCAAAAAAGCAGGCTTAGATATTCGTATTGTCGGCTGTGATTTGATTCCGTCCAATATTGATTTGGTCAGGGAAGAGGTGATTGATATTGTTTTGTGTCAGAATATTTTTCATCAAGCTGTTAAAGCGTCAAAACTCTTAGTAGATAAGATTTTTTCAAATAGAATGTTAAATGAGGAATACCATGTTCCTGTTAATATTTGTTTTAAAGAAAATATAGATTTTTTTAAATAGTATACTGATACTATTTGTAAAATATAATACATATCAAACCTTTTATCGAGTCGGGTTTGATGAATCATTGTGCCTAATTATATTTTTTTATTTTAACTTATTTATATGAGAAACATCAAACTATTACTAAGTGTACTTGGACTCCTTGGTCTAATCAACCCATTGCTTGCACAGCAACAGGTAAAGGGAAGGGTTGTTGACCCAAAAGGGGCACCTATTATCGGAGTGAATGTATTTATTGTTGGAACAAATAATGGGACATTTTCCGATTTGGAAGGGGCGTTTACTCTTCCGAATGTGAATAAAACAGATACGATAAGTTTCTCTTTTGTCGGCTATAACTCAAAATCTTTCCCGGTGGGGAATCAAACTTTTTTTGATGTAGTTCTCAAAGAAGATATCGAAGAACTGCAAGAGGTCGTTGTGGTAGGGTTTGGTGAGCAGAAAAAAGAAAATGTGACGGGCTCGATTGAGATCATGAAGGCTGATCAGATTGAATCCAGACCGGTATCATCAGCTACACAAGCACTTCAGGGGAATTTGCCTGGTTTGGTGGCTACTCAGAGTAGTGGACAACCTGGTGCAGATGGCATGAGTATTTCCATTCGTGGGGCGTCCTCAATGACAGACACTGACCCTTTAGTGATTGTGGATGGAATGCCTTCAACCTTATCTAATGTCAACCCCCAAGATATCGCCTCTATTACAGTCTTGAAGGATGCTTCAGCCACTGCGATTTATGGAGCACGTGCTGCTGGAGGGGTAATTTTGGTAACGACCAAAAGAGGAACAGACGGTAAAGTAAACATCACCTATTCGGGATATGGAGGGGTTCAAACCCGTGCCAATAAAATACAGTTGGTGGATGCGGTCGGATTCATGGAGATGCGCAATGAAGCATTACAGAATGACGGTTTGGCACCAATGTATCCGGAAGCTGACATCAATAAATACCGTTCGGGAGAATTGACAGGAACCGATTGGCAGAATGCCATATTCAGTGACTTTGCAGCTCAACAACAGCATACTTTATCGATCAGTGGCGGGAATGAAAGCGTAAAATATTATTCCTCATTGTCGTATTTGGATCAGGACGGACTAACAGCTGGGACTAATTTTAATCGATTCAATTTACGTCTGAATGTTGATGGCAAAGTAAATGAACGGCTGAAAACACATTTGCGTACGCATATTGCTCGAAGTGTAAGAACGCAGCCAACCCGAGGCATTCAGCAGTCGATATATAATGCAAATTCCTTAAGTCCTATGGACCCCATTCGCCATGAGAATGGACAATGGAATTATGGCCGTAATGGTAACCCGGTTCGATGGCTCGAAGAAGGAGGGGATAATATTTCTAATTGGAACTATACGCAGGTTGTTGCGGGTGCTGAATACCAAATAGCTTCTGGTCTTACCGCACATTTTGATTACAACTTTGATTATACGCATGATTATGCTCAAGCCTACCGGAATAAGCATATTTATTATAATTCGTCGGGTATGGAACAAATCAGCGAGCCTAACTACCTGTCAGATTATAATTCAAATAAATTGTATTCGGGTATTCAGACACGAATTCAGTATGAGAAACACCTGGAGGATCATTACCTTAAAGCAATGGTTGGTTTTTCAAGAGAATCAGAGGTTTACAATCAAAATTCTGTTGGGAGGTATAATTTCTTGAATGATGGTTTGAAAATTATCGATGCGGGCTCAGGTGACACCCAAGATTGGAGAAGTGCAGGAACAGCTTACCAATGGGCTATTCAATCTACTTATGCACGATTAAATTATGCCTTCAAAGACAGATATTTATTTGAGGGTAATGTGCGTGTGGATGGGTCTTCCCGATTCGGTGAAAATAACCGGTATGGTGTTTTTCCTTCTTTCTCTCTGGGGTGGAGAATCAATGAGGAAGCGTTTATCAAAGATAATTTCTCTAATGTAAATAACCTGAAGCTTAGAGGTTCTTGGGGACAAGTTGGTAACCAGAATATTGGTTTGAATGAGTGGGCTGCTACTTTATCAGTTTACAATACAGTGATTAATAACCAGGGGGTGCCAGTGGCTTATTATAACCAACCGCCTAATCCAAACATCCAGTGGGAAACGAAAGAGACTGCTAACCTTGGTTTGGAGTTCGATTTGTGGAACAACTTATTAGGGGGTACGGTAGATGTTTTCCAGAATACTACCCGGGATATTTTGATGACCGTACCTGTTCCAGATCAAAGTGGATACGATGCGCCAAGAACAAACGCCGGGGTTGTGGCTTCTTATGGTTGGGAAATTTCTTTGAGACATCAGCACAAGATTGGTCAATTAGGATACCGGGTAAATTTGAACATGTCTGATGCTCGAAATGAGGTCAAGGATCTTAAAGGGACTGGCCCATGGATTGATGGCCATACCATCACCGATGTTGGATATGCGATGAACTCATGGTACGGATTCAAATCGGACGGCCTGTATCAATCAGATGAGGAGGCTCGTGCAAATGAAGCTCACTGGAATTTGTCAAATGAAAAGCTTAGGGCAGGAGATATCAAGATTGTTGATATTAATAATGATGGGCAAATTGACGGTGATGATCGTGTAGTTCTGGGAGACCCTACGCCAAGGTACGTATATGGCGCCAATTTTGGATTCAATTACAAAGGATGGGATTTGAACCTGATGTTTCAGGGGGTGCTGAAGCGTGATGTTGTGCTTTATAGTGAGGGGGCGATGGCTTTCTTCCAGCAGGCAACACCACACGTGTGGATGCAAGAGAATGCTTATCCGAAGACAAATAACTATCCATTATTACGAGAAGACTATTTTATTAATGACCCCGGCAGCAGGCTTTCTAATTTTTGGGTTCAGGACGGTAGCTACTTGCGTTTGAAGAACCTTTCAGTAGGTTATACTTTTGATTCTGAAAAGATCAAGAAGTTAGGTTTGAATAACCTTAGAATTTATACCTCAGTGGATAACCTTTGGACTTTATCGAATTTGATGCTACCAGGGATTGACCCGGAAGTTTACAATGGTGGCCGCGGAGATATGTATCCACAGGTTAGAACAGCAACACTTGGTATTAATGTGTCATTCTAAAGTTTAAAAAAATGAATTTTTATTATAGATTATTTTTAATCCTGGGCATGCTTTCGCTTTGTGCATGTTCCGATTTCTTGAACAGAAAGCCTTTGGATGTGATTTCTGATGACTCCTTTTGGCAAACCGAATCAGATGCTCGTGCCTTTTTAGATTATAGTTACTATAGTGATTATTACTCGCCTTGGTGGGAGGAAATCTATTTAGAGGCAGGTTCAGATAATGCTTACCTTCCTTATCCATGGGAGGGAAATGCGATCCGTGATTTTACCATTGGGGTACATAACTCCATTACTGATTTTTCGGCCAATTATTGGACTTATCGAACGATACGGGATTCACACGTATTCTTGGAGAAGGTGCATGAAGTCCCGGGCTTATCAGAAGAAACAGTAGATACTTTTTCGGGAGAAGCACATTTCTTTATTGCCATGAAGTATTGGCAAATGTATCGTTATCATGGGCAGGTACCATTGATTGATCAGGTTTTTGTGAATCCAGAAGATTATAATATTGGTTCAGCAGCTCCTGAAGTCCTTAAAGCTTATATTGAAGACCAGATTCAAATGGCAATTGATTTGCTCCCAGCAGAGCGAAATGATGGACGAGTTTCAAAGGGGGCAGCCCAAATGATTTTTGCGGAATATTTGATGTGGGAAGAACGTTATGCTGAAGCAGCTGCGGTAACCAAGCAGATCATTGATTCAGGTATTTATGCTTTGGCACCCAATTATGAAGATTTATTTCATTCTTCTACACAGCAAGGAGCGAAACAGGAGATCATCATGTGGAGAGAGTATTTGACCGGTACCTCTGGCGATTGGGACAATTTTCTGAATTACTTGTTGTTGCCAAACGGGATTAATTCGGGTTGGTCATCTGTTACACCAACACATGATTTTGTCGAGACCTATGAAGCTATTGACGGATCTTACCCTTATACCACCTCTTCACTGTACACTGAATATACCAAGGAGCAGATTGAGGCGGATGATGATTACCTGAGCAAGGATGTGTGGAACTATCAAATCAGGGACCCACGCTTGAAGATGAGCATTATGTTTCAGGGAGATTATTTCGGTAATTATCTTTATGATCCATTGGATATGGATAACCCTGGAGGGAATAAAATCCTAACCAATAACTGTACTCGAACAGGCTATAACCTGAAGAAGTATGCTGACCTTGACAGAGACAACTGGGCTTGTGATGTAAACTGGATTGTTTACCGTTATGCAGAAACACTGTTCTTATTTGCAGAGGCAACCAATGAAGTTTCGGGACCAACAGCAGAAGCTATTTCGGCGATCAATCAAGTAAGAACGCGCGCAGGAATGCCGGAAATTACAGCGGAATATATCAGCTCTAAAGAGGCCTTTAGGGAGTTTTTGAGAAGAGAAAAGCGGGTAGAATTTATTGGTGAGGCAAAACGTTTCTGGGATACTTGGAGATGGGGAAAAAACAAATTGGGAGACCCTGCAAACTGGATGGAGAATACGCTACAAAAAGATGTTTATACAGTTCCTTATAAAGACGAGGAAGGAGTATATGAGCCAAAGCTTGTTCGTGAACGCCGTAAGGGATCATTGGGTGATAGAAATTATGTTATGCCATTACCTCAGGGAGCATTGGATAGATCATCTAACCTAAATCAACACCCTAATTGGTAAATTTTTAAATTCACGCTAAGTACTCGGTCAGGGGCAATTTACTAATTGCGCCTGTGGCTGGAAAACAATCCCTATCAGGTGCCAGACATTGATCATCACTGACATTTAGTAGGTTGTCTTTGGCCGAGGACTTAAATATTAAGAAAACAGGGCATTGGTTGCGCTGCCCTTTATTAACTTTTATAGATCAAAATTTGTCACCATTATGTCATCAAGAAGAAATTTTTTAAAGAAGGCCGCTATGGCAACAACCATCGGTACAGTGGGTTTGGGGACTACCACCACTGTTGAAGCTGCGACTTTGGCTGCAAGTCAAAGGAAGAAGAAGAAAAGAGGTGCCAACGATAAGCCAAAGATTGGGCTGATAGGTGTAGGAGCGAGAGGGTATGGCCACTTGATCTTGGCATTGAATGACAGCGAAGTAGATGTAACCGCTATTTGTGATCTTGATCCAAAAGCCTGTGAGCGGGCAAAGAAAATCGTTGCAGAACATCAACCTTCAGCAAAACCGACTTATTATACCGGAGATGAATACGCTTTTCAGACCATGCTCGATAAAGAAGGCTTAGATGGAGTGATTATCTCCACTCCATGGCGTTGGCATGCGCCAATGGCTGTGGCATGTATGAAAGCAGGAGCCTACGCAGGGGTGGAAGTTTCAGCAGCGATGACGATCGAAGAGTGTTGGGATTTGGTCAATGCTTACGAAGAAACAAAGGTGCCATGTATGATTCTCGAAAATGTGAATTATCGCCGTGATGTGATGGCGGTATTGAATATGGTGCGTCAAAATATGTTTGGAGAATTAGTGCATTTCCGTGGTGGCTATTGTCATGATCTTCGACATATCAAATTCAACTCTCAGGATCCAGAAAAATGGTGGGGAGTATCAGGTGTTGAGTTTGGTGAAAATGCCGCTTCCGAAGCACAATGGCGTACGCAGCATTCATTGTTGAAAAATGGCGATGTGTATCCTACCCATGGTCTGGGGCCGGTAGCGATGTATGCCAATATCAACAGAGGAAACCGATTTGAATCGATCTCTTCGATGGCAAGTAAAGCCGTCGGTTTGCATGATTATATCATGAAGCATCCGGAAGGAGGGCCTAATCATAAAAATGCCAGTCTTAATTTCAAACTTGGAGATGTCATCACTTCTCAAATAAAATGTACCAACGGGGAGACCATCCTATTGACGCATGATACCAATTTGGCACGCCCTTATTCTTTGGAATTCCGTGTGCAGGGAACCGGTGGATTATGGGAGTGTGATGCTGATCATATGCATATTGTCGGGGAGAGTAAGCCACATTATTGGGACAGTGCCAAAGAATGGATCGAAAAGTATGATCACCCAATCTGGAAAAAGTATGAAAATGATGCTAAAGAAGCCGGACATGGCGGTATGGATTTTTTTGTGATCAAGGCATTTTTGGATTCGATAAAAACGCAAACTCAGCCCCCATTGGATGTGTATGATGCAGCGGCGTGGTCATCGGTAACACCATTGTCGGAAGCCTCAATTGCTCAGGGCGGGACAGCTCAAATTTTCCCGGATTTTACCCGTGGAAAATGGATCAACAGAAAGCCGATTTATACAGAGATTAATGAGAATATTTTAGGATAAATGCTAAGCGGAGATGGGCAAGTGTAAGGTTGCTTTTGTTGGATTAGGATATCGGGGCACGATCCACCTAAAAAATACCATGCTGTCTGAAAGGGCTGAAATTGTTGCGCTTTGCGACCTTGATCAGGCCCTTTTGTTGCAGTCGGTGGATTTGTGTCAGGAGAATGGTTATGTGGTGGATTTCTATACAGATTTCCATAAAATGTGTGAACAGTTGGCAGGTCAAATGGATGCGGTAATCATCTCGGCAAGCTGGCAGCAATCACTGAAAATTGCCAAAACCTTTATTGCCAAGCAGATCTATGTCGGTTTGGAAGTAACGGTGGTTGGTTCAGTGGCTGAATGTGTGCAGATGTATGAATTTACTAAGCAGCATGGAGATCATTTGTTTGTCCTTGAAAATGTCTGTTATCGCCAAGATGTTATGGCGATAAATAACATGGTAAAAGCGGGCGTTTTTGGGGAAATCGTCCATGCGCAATGCGGGTACAAACATGATCTCCGGCCTGTTCTTTTTGGTTCAGAAAAATTGAAGTTTGGTAATGGGGCTACGGGTGAGGCAGCCTGGAGAACACCTTATTATTTGGATCAAAATGCAGACCTATATCCACATCATGGATTGGGGCCAATTTGCACAATGTTGGGTATAGGTTATCAGAACTACTTCACTTCCATTACTTCATTTGCGACTAAAGGTATCGGTATTGCCACTTATTTAAAAGATTTGGGTGGGGAGCATCATCCTTATCTTGATCTTAGTTTTAGTTTAGGTGATGTGATTACCAGTGTATTGCAAACCAGTAACGGACAGACAGTGGTCGTTCATCATGATATCCTTTCACCCCGACCTTATTCGTTGGGTTTCACCCTTCAGGGAAACAAGGGGATTTGGGAGGAGCATGCTCAGTCGGTGATTTGCCTTCAGGAGCATCACCAAGAGCATCGGTGGCAAGAGGCTGAGCAAGTGTATGAACCTTATATTGATTCCCTTTGGCGAGTAAACGAGGAAGCAGCTAAGAAGTCTGCAAGGCATCAAATGGATTACATTATGCTCATTGATTTTTTAGATACCGTACTGAAAAAATCAAAACCTCGATATGGTGTTTTGGATTGGGCAATTTGGTCAATGATCACTCCATTGTCCGCCCGATCAATTGAAAGGGGGAATCAAAAGATTCCTTTTCCGAAAATTGTTGAATATGAACATAGGGTTACGGCGGCTATTTTTTAGGGTTTAATCGAATGATCATTACCAAAAGGTTGCTGTTTAACCTTTTTGGATACAGGGATTTTTGTTTGAACCTATTGCGAGATGGTTGATCAAGCCTTGGTAGCATATTATGCTTTATGTTAGTTTGGTTGCCCTGCGATGCTGGGGCTTCCCTGATTAATTTTGTAAGTGACAATAACAGAATATTGAACACTATTTATATAACAACTATTTTTTAACTTAATAATGATAAAAAGGTGAGTTTAGTCTATTGTTATCATTATATATTATAATTTTTATGTCAGAAAATAAATTAATTTGTATAGCCGATCAATTCAATATCGGTCATAAAGCAGTCGAAATAATCCCTTTTGGTTCGGGGCACATCAATGATACCTATAAGGTAACTTGTACAAATAAATCTGAGTTTATACTTCAAAGAATTAATCATCAGATATTTACCGATGTGGATGGTTTGATGTCCAATATAGAGAAAGTCACCCATCATATTCGATCAAAAATATCGACTGATGTTGATCGAGCTACGCTGACTGTCATCCCAACAAAAAATAATGAGTTATATTATTATCAGCAAAATTTAGGCTACTGGAGGCTTTATAAAATGATTAAAGATGCCAAAACCTACGAACAGACCGAAACTGCAGAGCAGGCTTTTCAGTGTGGAATGGGCTTTGGTGAATTTCACCGACAGCTGGCTGATTTTCCGCCTCACGAATTATCGGAGACAATCAAAGGGTTTCATTGTTTGGAAAATCGGCTTCAGCAATTTGAGCATGCGTTAAAACATGCTGAAGTTGGACGTCTTGCAATGGCAAAGCCTGAAATTGAATTTATCAATGGTAGAATAGCTCAGATGAGGGATTTTGTTGCTTTGGAATTACCTAAAAGAATCACTCACAATGACACCAAGCTGAACAATATCATGTTTGATCAACAGGATAATATTCTTTGTGTGATTGATTTGGATACCGTCATGCCTGGTTTGGTTGCCTATGATTTTGGTGATGCTATTCGGACCATTGGAAACACCGGTGCAGAAGACGAAAAAGATTTATCTAAAATTCAGTTCAACCTAACGTCTTATCATGCCTTTGCAGAAGGGTATGTTAATAAAATGGGAGCTACATTAACCCCTTTAGAATTAGAATCCCTACCATTCTCTTGTAGATATATTACTTATATTATTGGTTTAAGATTTTTAACCGATTTTCTGAGTAATGACGTGTATTTTAAAACCAAGTATGCAGAACACAATTTAGTGCGTTGTAGAACACAATTGAAACTTATTTCGGAGATGGAAGCAGTTTTTGATCAAATGAATATTTCATTGAATTCGAAAATTTGTAGATAATTTTAGTGTATTTTATTATGAGAAAATTTTTTATACTTCTTTTTTTTGTGGCCGGATTCGCCCAAGCGCAAGATGCTCCCGATTGGGAAAATGAAAATATTATTCAATGGAATAGGGAACCGATGCGGGCACACTTCCATACTTATCAGAATCGGGAAGACGCGCTTTCATTGGATATTCGAAAAGCCGAAAGTGTTTCATTGAACGGAAAGTGGAAATTTAAATTGGTCGATAAACCAGCAGATATCATTCCCGGTTTTTTTGACTCAAAATATGATGATAGCAAATGGGATTTGATCAATGTTCCGGGAAACTGGGAGGTCGAAGGCTTCGGTACACCCTTGTATGTGAATCACCCCTATGAATTTGCCGATAAACGTACTAAGTACACCGAGATGGACGGTCCGAACCCACCACACGTGCCTCATGAGCACAACCCGGTAGGGCTTTACAGGACGGAGTTTGAAGTGCCCCATAATTTTAAGGGGCAACAGGTTTATCTTCAGCTTGCAGGGGTGAAAAGTGGCTATTATTTATATGTCAATGGGAAAAAAGTGGGGTATTCACAAGACTCCAAATTACCCTCTGACTTCCTGTTAAACAAATACTTGAAGGCAGGGAAAAACACATTGGCATTAGAGGTTTACCGATGGACAGATGCGAGTTATTTGGAGTGTCAGGATTTCTGGAGAATCAGTGGTATTGAGCGTGATGTAACACTATACGCACAACCAAAGAAAAACAGGCTGAAAGATTTTGACCTGATCTCCTCACTTTCTGAGGATTATAAGGATGGTCTGTTTGATTTGAATATCGAGTTGGAAGAGGCCAAGGGCGCTACCGTAAAAGTAGAATTGTTCGATGGTAAAGAGCAGGTTTTTGAAGCGGAAAAACAAGCAATGCAGGCGCTGAATTTCCAAACGACCATTCCTGCGGTTAAACAATGGTCTGCCGAATTTCCGAATCTTTACACCATGCTCATTACCATTAAAGGGAAAAAAGAAACACAGTATGTGTCGCATCGGGTGGGATTTCGTTCTATCGAAATCACGCGTGGACAACTGTTGGTCAATGGTGTTGCGATTACTATTCGTGGGGTAAACACCCAAGAACATAACCCGGAAACGGGGCATGTGATCAACGAGGAGTTGATGTTGAAGGACATCCACCTTTGGAAAAAATATAATATCAATGCGGCGAGATTATCGCACTACCCGCAGCCTTCACGATTCTATGAATTGTGTGATGAGTATGGTATTTACGTATTGGATGAAGCTAATATTGAATCTCACGGCATGGGCTATGGCGAAAAGTCTTTGGCCAAAGCGCCTTCCTGGGAGAAAGCTCATGTGGCCAGGATGACCCGTATGGTGATGCGTGATAGAAACCACCCGTCAGTAATTTTTTGGTCGATGGGCAACGAGGCAGGAAATGGCACCAATTTCTATGCCGGGTACAAAGCCATAAAGCAGATTGATCGCCAGCAGCGTCCGGTACAATACGAACGCGCTGAATCGGATTGGAATACCGACATTATTGTCCCTCAATACCCAAGTCCGGCCTATTTTAAGCATGTCGGTGAGCGATTGTCGGATCGTCCCTTTATTCCTTCTGAATATGCCCATTCGATGGGCAATAGCCTGGGTAACTTTCAAGATTATTGGGATTATATTTACGCCTACCCTCAGCTGCAGGGTGGTTTTATCTGGGATTGGGTAGATCAGGGGTTAACGGCCTATGATAAAGATGGGAACAAATTTTTTAAGTATGGAGGTGATTATGGAGAGAACACTCCTTCTGATGGAAATTTCTTGATGAACGGAATCGTATTCCCAGATCGGACACCTCATCCAGGAATTTTTGAAGTCCAAAAAGCATACTCACCTGTACAAATAAAGCAGAATTGGGAAAATGATTTTCAGCTTGAAAATTATAATGACTTCCGTAATCTGAATGAATATAAAATTACAATATCGCTGTTAGATAATGGTGTGGCAATAAAAGACGAAACGTTGCCTGTGGTAGATGTTTTACCACATATGGGTAAATCAATTGACCTGAGTGATTTCTTGACTTTCACTAAAAGCGATGGGCATGAGTATTTTATTAATTTCCATGTATTTACCAATGCTGAACAGAAAGGACTTCCAATAGGTAGCAAGATTTATAGTGCTCAATTTCCATTGAATTCCACTTATAATGATGTGATTTGTCATCAGAATACGAAATCAAAACAGATATTGAATTTGAAAAAAACTTCTTCAAAGCTTGATGTCCTATCTGATAATTTTAAGGTATCATTTGATAAAAAAAGTGGTCAGTTAACTTCATTTATCTCAAAGGGCAAAGAACTGATTTACAGGAATAATGGGTTGATGCCCGACTTTTGGAGAGCGATGACAGATAATGATTTCGGTTCAGAAATGGACGTAAAGAACATCAGCTGGAAAAAGGCGACCTATGAGAAGGCCACCAGTAAGCTGGTTTCGGCCACATCAGGGGATGGAATTGTTCGGATTGTATTTGAAAAGTCATTAAAGGATGTTGGGGCTAAATTAATGACCACTTATAAGGTGAGTGAACAGGGAGAAATAACGATTGAGAATACCTTAAGCAGGGCAGAGGACAAGTCAGATTTGCCTCGATTTGGCGTGAGATTTTATGTTTCCAATGAGTTTGACCATGTCAGATATTATGGTAAAGGACCATTCGAAAACTATATCGACAGAGACAATGCGTCTTTGGTTGGTTTGTATGAGGCTAAGGTAGATGACTTCTTTGTTCCTTATAGCCGTCCTCAGGAAAATGGTTACCGTACGGCGGTCCGTTATATGGAGCTGACGAATCAAAAGGGGGATGGTTTACGCATTTCGGCCGTTCCAGGAGCGCCTTTAGGAATGGCTCCAGGTAAATATACCACCGAACAACTTGATGCTTCATCCGGCTATGAGTACCAGTCGGTACATCAGTTGAATACTCATCCCAATGAGTTAAAGGAGAATGACTTTTATCAGGTAAATATTGATTTGATCAACCGTGGTGTTGCCGGAATCGATTCTTGGTATTCCGCTCCATTGAAAAAATACCAAATGCATGCCGATAAGCCACTATCCTTTAAATTTAAGATCACCGCTATCAATAGTGATGATAAAAATAACTCAAGAAAATAAAGAGGATAAATACGTATGTAGATACTTCTAAATATAACTTTTTGATGACAAATAAAAGTTAGTGCAAGAGAAGAGCACACTGGTGCTCTTCTCTAAATTTTAAGACTATGGAACTAAAGGAACAACTTGAGTTAATTTATCATAATGCATTTGAAAATGGATATTTATCAGAAAGCAAACTTACAGATAATGACCGTTATATTTTCTATAAATTTAAAGAAGATATTTTTTATAAAGTTCAGGTAAATCACGCTCGTTCAAAGTATTCGGACGCATTACTTGATCAAAAAGGGAAGAAAACCGCATTGGCTAAAGGGGCTCAATGTTTGATTTGTCATGAAAATAGCCAACAGAAGCATAATTTGGAGACGGTTAATTTGACGTTGAAAGACCATAAATACTTTATTCAACTGACTCCCTTCCCTTTATATCCCAAGCATTTTGTGGTGGTGGACAGGGCCCATCAACCCATGGAAGTGTCCCCCAAACGTTTGTCACATTTACTTTCCTTACTCGAACAGCTTCCTGATTACACGGTAGTATCCAATTCTGATCGCTTTAATGCAGGGGCATCGATATTGTCTCATCATCACTTTCAGATGATTCACAAAACGGACTTTCCCATATTTACAGCAAAAGAACGAATGCACCAGTCGTTCGAAAACATTCAGATGAGCTGTTTGAATTTCCCAATATTTGCCCTGAAATTGCGTACGATGGAGCCAGAACGATTAACAGAAATGATGGGCGGCTTGCTTGATTATTGGAGAGGAAAGGATGATGAAAATACCTTTAACATTATTGCCCGCAAAAATAATGGCTACTTCGAGTGCTATTTGATTTTTAGAAATCCGCAATTTTTGACCCAGCCCAAGGAGTTGATTTATAAATCCGAAGGGGTAGGGGTGATTGAGGTATGTGGTGAAGGGGTTTTTCCGACACCTACAACGAGAGATCTAATGGGGGAGATCCAAAAGGATGGAGGGGAGATTTTACATCGAATTATTTCTTCCCTAAATCCAATTAGAGAAGACTTTGCCGATCAATTCGAGGAGATGATTTCCTCTTTACACCTTAACATGGTCTAAATGGCTTCCTACATTTAGGATACTTAGAGGTATGAATTGTATTTTACACTTTAAGTATCTAAATTAGATTCGTTTTTTTCTTTGAATTACATATATCAAGTTTTAATTTAATTTCAAATATTTTTCACGTATGAATAGTAGGATTTTTTTGTTTTTAGTTA
This sequence comes from Persicobacter psychrovividus, assembly GCF_036492425.1. Taxonomy (NCBI): domain Bacteria; kingdom Pseudomonadati; phylum Bacteroidota; class Cytophagia; order Cytophagales; family Persicobacteraceae; genus Persicobacter; species Persicobacter psychrovividus. Next base: position 135,729 of record NZ_AP025298.1, on the reverse strand, counting down.
TTTTATCTAATTTAATATTTACAGGTTGTTCGCCACAGGAGCAATCACCTAAGCATGTTTTTATCATTGGGATTGATGGGCTGAGTCTTTATGGATTAAAGACAGCCAATACTCCGAATTTAGATAAGTTAAGCCAAGAAGGGGTACTATCTACCAGCACTCGGGCCGTGATGCCATCTATTACCATGCCGAACTGGGGTAGCCACCTGATGGGTAGTGGACCTGAGCAACATGGCATTTTGGGCAATGATTGGCGAGTAGATAATTTCAAACTGAAAGGGGTTGAAGCAGACCAAGATGGTTATTATCCATCGATTTTTAAGTTAGTGAAAGAGCAGGTTCAAGGTGCTAAAACGGCCTTCTTTTATAATTGGGGGAATTTAATTAACCTCGTCAATAAAAAGTATTTAGACGTTGCTGAATATGAAGACCATGATGGGTTCAAAGAAAATTATGCTAAAGCTTTTGAGTTTGCGAAGGAAAATAAAGGTGTACCAACATTGATTTTTCTATATACAGGCAGCACCGACAATGCGGGGCATCGTTATACTTACACCTCACCAGAATATGTCAAGGCAGTGGAAGCGGTGGATCAAGAAATAGGGCACCTGATCAAAAACCTCAAAGAGGCTAATATGTATGATAAGACGGATATTTTGGTCATTACTGATCACGGGGGATCTGGCTATGGACACGGAGGAACAAGCATAGAAGAAATGGAGATACCGTGGATTATCAGAGGCCCAGGCGTGAATGTAAATCAGAAGATGAGCGTGCCGAATGACGTTACCAATACGGCTAACGTTGTCGCATCAATCTTTGGGATTAATAATATTCCAAGCGGATGGACTGGGAAGGTACCCGAAGGAATTTTCGTTAGCAAGTAAATTGCTTTACTGGGTTGGAGGTTCACAAACACCTTTATCTAAAAAAAAGGCTGCCCACTTGATCGGGCAGCCTTAATCTTGTATATGTTCAAATATTTATCGACCTAAAATATCAAGGGAAATAGGTCTTGTGATATTTAGTGATTCTCGTTTTCAATGAGCACCCAGTGGTGAACTGCTACCTACTTCATGTTGGTCAGCAAGACCACCGACTGGCCTTTGATTTCGAAAGGTGTGTTTTCATTGAATTGGAAATGTCTGTTGGTTTCTGTTGGAACAGCAAAACCATCTTTATCGGTAGGGGCATCGAAAGTGTCAGATCCATCAAATTTAGCTTGATAACGATAGACATCCATGTCCTGTCCGCCCAGTTTTTTGTTCAGCAGGTTGAGCTCATAAGTAGCGTAATGGCCATTGACCATGGCAATGGTATATTTGCCGTCTTTTTCTGCCATTACTGCACGCAGCCCTTTTTTCGCCCCTAAATCAAGGGTATAGATTGTTGATCCGGCAGGGAAGTAGCGGCACAACAACGAAACAGGGTAGAAGAATGGGCGTATAGCCTCATCTTTGGCATCGTTACAATGCTCTTCCCCCAAGATGTTCCAGAAACCCCATTTTTTCAGTTCTGGCGTATTATAGTCGTTTCCTTTTGGGCTGTTGTACATCGCATCGTCCATACTCCATACCAAAGTTCCAGAAACCCCTTGGCGCATCCCCTGAATGATCGCATCAGCCATATCAACCCCATAAAATGGTTTATAAACCATCATGTTGGAATCATCTCCGGCAAATTTATCATTTTCAATGGCTTTGATATTTTCATTTTTCAGATCAACATCTTCCTGACTGATATATTTGAAGCCTAATTCTGTAAGGACTAATTTTTTACCTGCAGGTGTTGCTTCTTTAAATTCATGAAGCATTTGACCGTACTGCCCACTTTTGACAAACTGCTGCCCCACATAGGCATGGATGTCATACATGCCGATATTTTTACCGATATCGTTGGAGGCTCTCTGGATCCAGTCTTTGGCAGCGGCGTCTTTGAATACCGCAATATCTGGCCCAGTGAGCTGAACAGCTTGCAAGGCCGGGAACTTTTTCATCGCCTGAATATATTGTTGCTGAACCTTGAGCCACACATCATAACGGCTGCGAGCCGCAGACCAGTCGCCATTGGGTTCGTTGATGATGTTGGTTGTCTTGATGCAGGAGAATCCTTTTTTCTCAATGAGGTAGTCGAGGAATTGGACAGAATTACTCACCCACTCTTGATCAACATCGAGCAAATCGGCTCCTTTGTGGGCATATCCCCACTCTCCGAAAACAACTTCAATGTTTCTGGACTGTGCATATTCCAGCATTTTGAACAACGATTTCGTCTTCGCCGAGCTGTAATCTGCTGGGGCAATACCGCCCGAGTTGAACATGATTCTCAAAAATGGAGGACGCATAAAATCGATGCGCTTGAATAAGGTTGCCCAATCGGCTTCGCTCAGGGATTCTTGCCCATTGAGCCATTTAGAGGCCATTTCATAGCCGCCCCATTGCGCTCCATTACCAATAAAATCAGTGGAGACCACTTTCGAATTCATGCTTAGGTTTGCTGCCGGATTAGGCAAATCAGTCTCATTATTACATCCACCAAAGGCTAAGCCACCAGCGACCATCAAGGCAAGTAAATTCATATTTTTCATTTTATTGCTGTTTTTTTCTGTTTTTCAGGAGTAGATTATTTCAATTTGTGTATTGCTATAATCATATTTTTTTATTCTAAAAATAGCGCTATGCCTTATTTTTGTACCCATGCTAATGGATCGTAGAAGGATAGTCAGTATTAAAAAAATGTAATCAAAGTATTTTAATTTGATACACTAAGAAGAATTAATACAGTTAATTAATATTAAAATTACATCGCTGTATTTTTCATTTATTTGGGGGACCCATGATTCTCCAAATCCTTGTTGTATCTCAAATGTACAGCTTCGTTGGCTTGTAAACTAATACAATAAAGTCGTATAATGATACTTTAATGAAGCTTGAAGCGTGTAGGTGAATAGGTGTTTTGGTGGTTGTATATCGACAACTACTGTTTTTATATATTTAATTATGATCTAAAAATGTATAAATAATAGTTGCTTCAGTAATTTTATTCTGATCATGTATAAAATCATTCCCAGTGTTTTTATCAGGCGTGGTATTTTGCTTATTGAGGGATCAAACAAAATAAAAAAAACAGTTTTCGATGAATATTTTTCCAGAAATAACACCCATTTCAGATCAGGAGTTATTTGTTTTATTGCATCATGAACAGGCGACCTTTGATTACCCTGTTCATTCTCATAAAGAATATGAATTATCAATCATTTGTAATAGTGAGGGGACACGCTATGTTGGGGATGCTATTCAGTCGTACAGCACTTTTGATGTCGTTTTGTTGGGGCCAAATATTCTACACCGCTGGGTACCGACCGATGAAAAAGCACCGAATGTAACGGTAACCACCTTGCAGTTTCAGGAGGATTTATTTGATAGCCATATTTTTAATCCCCATGCATTCACACAGTTTTTGGAGCTAAAACAAAATGCTAAAAAGGGGATACATTATCAGGGGGAAAGTGCCCGAAAGATTAAGCAGCTGGTGCAGGAAATTCAACAGGAAGTAGATTTTTTTAGGGTGATCAAGTTTATAGAGCTGTGTAATATTTTGGCGATTTCTGTAGAGTATGACCTGCTGCTTTCTGAGGGCTACAAAGCCAATGTGGATTTTATGAAAAGCCGCAGAATTACCGCATCGTATGAATATATCATGCAGCATTCCCATCGGCCAATCAGTATTCATGAAGTGGCCAGCCAGTGTAATATGTCGGAGTCGGCCTTCAGTCATTTTTTCAAAAAATGCACCAACAAAAGTTTCACCCAGTTTTTGCTTGATATTCGCCTGGGCAGGGTATATCAGTATTTGATTGAAACCAACCGAAGTGTTTCGGAAATTTGTTATGATTGCGGATTCAACAATCTGTCGAATTTTAATCGGGCATTTAAAAAGGCCAAAGGAATGACTCCCCTGGCCTTTAGAAAAAAATACAATAGCTTGGATTAATCTATTGCTTTTTTAGTCGGTAATAGATTTCTCCCTGACCATTAGGATCCTGGAATTTTACCTGGAAGTCACCGTACCAATTGACGGTTTTGAATTCCTGTGTAGTGCCATCTGCAGCGGTAATGCTGAGCTTTCCATATTCTTCACCACTGCTTCCTTTTTTGTCGGCCGTAAATACGAACGTACCACTTTTTAGGGTGAACCCAGGGATCTCAAAAGAGGCTTTATCGGCACCCTGAGCGACCTCAAAATCACCTTTAAGTAAGTTTTGATCGGTAACGACATTTTTGAAAGTCACCGAATTATCGTTGTCCGCTTCTGCACCTGGGTATTGTTTGTGACCACCATCGTAGTAGGATAAAAAGCCACTGTCAGTGCTTTTGCCCCATGTACCTGAGATGAAATCGCCGAACCCGGCTTTTGCGCCCGCATTAGGATTTACCCCAATAAATCCTCTTTCGAATTTGAACCAGTGTGCATCTGTATCTGCGCCGGTAGCGAGGTCTTTTCCGCCGTTGAATTTCAGCGTGATATGGTCTGCGTCTTTACCCTCTACCGGATTATCCACTTTCATTTCTTTTCCTGCGGCATCGAAGAAGCTCATGCTCCATGCCTTGCGACTTTCAGGATCTTCAGGATTTTTCTTCACCGTCAGTTTGAAAGTTCCCTTGGCAGGAAATACTTTCCATGCGTCCTCTTTGGCATCAGAAAGTTGGCCGTCTTTCCCTGCATTGTAGATAAAGTCGCCAGAAATAACGCCTGTGTTGGCATCATATTGCTGATGGCTGAACTCAAGGAAGTTATCCATATCGCTACCGATTTTATTATCTGCCGCAGGCCAGAAACCGATCTCTTTGATTCCCCATTTTCCGTTGAGCTCAATTGGAGCCACACCAGGAATAACCATCTGCACTTCCTTTTTGGCAATTGTAACTCCTTCACGAATCATCGGATAGGTGTAAGCTTTGGTGTAGTTGAGCTCTTGTTGTTTGGGATCATCGCTCCAACCGAGCTCAATGGCTTCCGGCTTGAAACTCATATCAAAGGCTGTTTTTTCCTCATTTTTCCATTCGACAGGTAAGGTTTTGACTACTTTTCCATTCACCGAAAAGACAATCTGATGATTGTTTAGGTCATTGACCCAGTCGAATTTTCCTTGTGGTAATTTGCCGAAATATTTCGAATAGTCTATTGGGCTGTCGCCATTGTTAGGGTAAACGAAAGTTTCAAATTTACCATCATTCCCAGCCTCGTAGGTTCCAGTACCATATACGTTACCGTCTTTATTGACGCCGGTGGTTTTGAATGTCAGTACGTTGTCGTTTGCGGCGGCAAAGCCTGGAAGGTCACCCGCAAGATCTTTGGTGCCTTTCCATCCCCAGCTTTCGCCTTCTCCGATATAGTAATTGGTTTTTACGGGAGAGGCCATCACCCATTTGCCTTCAAGGGCATTGGAGAAAGTTTTCACATCCACTTCCCATTCCCGGTTTTGTCCGTTGGCGGCGGTGACCTGGTAGGTGAATTTTTTACTGCTGAGGTCAATAACTTCACCCGAGGCAGGAATACTGCTGGCCCCCTTCGACAACCGGATGACCGGTTTAACAGCGGATAGGTCTGTGCCTTCGACCAAATAAATGTCGAGGGTGGATTTATTCACGCCACGGTGAATTTCTGCCGGGCCCACTTGCAGTCCTTCAATTCTAAAGGCTTGAATGGCTCTTTCAGGGCTAACGATATCGTGTGGGTCTTCTGGCATACACGAGCATACTGCCGCAGCCAAGCCAACACTTAATATTAATTTTGTAAATTTCATTGGTCAAAAGTATTGCACCTTTCGGTCATTAAAAAAATGCTTAAAGGCAGGTAAGTAGCCTTATTTGAGTAGCTTACCTGCCTGTTGAATTACAGCGAGTTGTTTGTATCTACCTCTATTTGTGGAATATCATAATAGTAAAATCCATCGGTGATATTCTTTCCATATTCATCTTTCAATACAGATTCGACGCTGTGGGTTCTTCGAAGATCAAACAGACGTTGTCCCTCGAAAGCCAGCTCAAAGCCACGTTCTTTCAGGATTGCCTTTCGGAAATCTTCAATCGATAAGCCTGCTTGCAGGTCAGGTAGCCCCGCTCTGCTGCGGATCATATTGACCATTTTGTAGCCTTCGGCAGTCGGGCCGACCGCTTCAGCATAGACCAACATGATGTCGGAGTATCGCAAGATAGGTGTATCGCAAGTGGTCTTTTCTCCAATTTGGTCTGAGTCAAGGTATTTCATCGGGAAAGCTGAATTTAGGTCGCCAGGGTAGGTGAGGACCTTGTCTTTGCCTTCGCCATTGCCATTAGGGATGGTGACTTTCGAAACGATCAATTCCGATTTACGCTTGTCTTTTGGGTTAAACGAATTGAGGAAGCCGTCTTCGATATAAAAGTGCTCAAAACCGCCGCCACGAATTTCTTTTCCGTTAGGGAGTTGCAGCACTTTTGCGCCATCGGCCCAAGGCATGAACATCAGCGGCAGTTTGGAATATTCCCCTTCCTGCAGTCCGTCTCGGCTGGAAGCCGAAACGAAAATCATCTCTTTGGCTTCGAGTCGTTCGGCATTGTCCCATGTTTTGGCTAAATCGTATTCAAAGCTGTAATTAGCATCACCAACGACTACTTTTTTGGCGTAGTCGGCGGCTTTTTTATACATCTCAGCACTATTGATGCCCCAGTCATATTTAGGGACATTGGTTGCTGATGCAGAGGCTAACTGCAAATAAACCTTAGACAATAATGCCTGTGCAGCCTCTTGATTAGCTTTTCCGAAATTACGATTGGGCGAGAGGGATTTTTCAGCATCCAGCAAATCCTGCTCAATTAATGCATAAACATCCTTCATTGGGCTTAGCTTGGCCGAGGTCTGGTTATTGCTCGTTACCTGCTCGGTGCGAATGACCACATCCCCGAAGAAACGCACCAGATTGAAGTAATGTAACGCTCGGAGGAATTTGGCCTGCCCGATAATTGACCCACGCTCGGCATCTGTGAGCCCAGGAACTTTTGGCGTATTGGTAATGACGGCATTACACCTGTTGATACCGATGTAGGCATAGCGCCACATGTCCAGAATGATCGGGTTATTGCTTTTTTGATCAAAACGATCCAGCTCATGCTGAGAAGCGCCCGCATCGGGCTTGACCGTCAGCGCTTCCCCAGGCACTTCTGTGGCGATCAAATACTCTCTGGAGTAATATTCAATAGAGGGCAAGATCGCATAGGCATAAGTTAATGCCGACTGTGCGTCTTTTGGGGATTTGAAGAAGTTGCTTTCGGAGACGAACCCATTAGGTTCTTCAGTAAGAGAGCATGAGGTTGCGCCAGCAATTAAGATCGACGCCAATACAATGTTTCTAAAAAATCTTTTCATCCTGGTATCTTAATTTAGCGTGATATTTAAGCCAACAGAGAAGGTGCGAGGTTTTGGGTAACCGCCCCAGTTAATGCCATCGACACCCACTTCAGGGTCGTATCCGTACTGGAATTTGGAGAATACCGCCAAATTATCTACAGAAGTGTAAACTCGGCAGCGTGACAACCAGCTGATGTTTTCGGTATTGAATGTGTAACCGAGCGTAACGTTTTGGATACGCAAAAATGAGCCATCTTCAATCCACCAATCCGAGGCCATATAGCCACGTGTTTCGTTAAGGCTTGGGTAGTCGTTGGTGGTATGGTCTGGCGTCCATCGGTTGTATTGAGCCGCACCATCAAATTTGGTCATGTTATAGACATCGTTGCCCTGAACGCCATTCATCAGTACCGAAAAATCGAACCCTTTGTATTTCATCGTCGAGTTGATACTGTAAATAAAGTCTGGGTTTGGATTGCCAATCACTCGGCGATCCTCTGGGGTTACCTGTCCGTTGTTGTCTGCGTCAAGGTATTTAATTTCTCCAGGTCGTGCCATATCGCCTTTCAAGCCAGAAGCCAAACCGTCCTCTTTGCTCTGAATGATGCCATTGGTTTTGTAACCATAGAAAGCGCCTAAAGGCTGGCCCGGGATCATTACCGTAATTGGTGTGCGGAATTTATCGACATTTCCTCCCCACCATACAAATTGGTTATTACCAATTTTATCGACGGTGTTGATGTTCTTGGATAGGGTTCCTTTCACATTCCATTCAAAACCTGAAGCGTCAGGAGTAATCACGGCCGCATCCAGGCTCAACTCAAACCCCTTGTTGGTCATTTCTCCACTGTTTACGGTGATTTCATCATAACCAGAGTTTGGTGGGATTTTATCAGAACGCAACATACCAGTGGTTTTCTTATTGTAATATTCTGCAGAGAACATCAGGCGAGAATCCAAAATTGCGGCATCAAGACCGATGTTTGTTGTTGCGGTGGTTTCCCACTCGAGGTCTTTGTTGCCCAGCCCATTCCATATTTTGTAGATATAATCTGAGCTGTAACGGTAGGTGCCAGGGCCGAATCCCATTTGCCAGTTCGAGCCATCATAGTAGCGGGCAGAGCCATAGCGCTGCATGGACGAATAAGCAGGAACGGATTGGTTACCCGCTTGTCCCCAGGAAGCTCTAAGCTTCAGGTTGTCCAACCAGCTGATATCCTTCATGAAATTTTCTTTGGAGATATTCCAACCTGCAGCAAAAGAGGAGAAGCCATTCCATTTATTGGCCAACACACTCGATCCGTCGGCTCTGAAGGTGGCCGTCAGCAAGTAACGACTGTCATAGGCATAATTCAAACGGCCATAATACGAAAGCATTTTGGTGGTATATGCCTTATTGGATACGTTGTAAGTTTTGGCTGTTGAAAGGTTCTCATTGGTCAGCACATCGTTTACAAAGCCTTGTCCTTCCAAATTGCTGGTGCGCTGATTGTAAGTCTGGTAACTTTGCCCGACCATGGCAGTCAGGTGGTGTTTGTCCCCAAAATCCTTGTCGTAGGTAAAGTAACTTTCATTCAGCAAATCAAGGTCATAATAGTTGTCCACTCGGCCATAGCCATTAAAGTCTGCTCCTTTTTGAGTCAATCCAATCGGCTCATAAATATCCCCAATACTGCCACCATATTTCATGTTCATTTGCGTCTTGAACTTCAAATCTTTAGTGATGGTCCATTCCAGGTACATATTGGCGATGATGTCTTTGCCACTTTTCTTGTTGGTAACCTCATTGGCAAATACAAGTGGGTGGTAGTAATCCTTACCTCCAATGAAGAAGTAGTCACCGTTGTCATTGTAAACAGGGAATACAGAGGAACGTCCTGCGCCGCCCATGGCATTGTTTTTTTGTTCAGTAAAATTGACGATCACATTGGCTCCAGCGGTTACGTTTCGGTAAATTTTAGAGTCGTATTTGAATCTGAAGTTATATTTATCAAACTGGTCACCGATATTAATCCCTTCCTGGCTCAAATACCCCAAAGAAAAGTAGTACTTGCTATGGTCATTACCACCTCTTGCCGAGATGTTGTAATCGTGGGTAAGTGCATTTCGATACACAACATCTGCCCAGTTGGTGGCATGTCCCCAGCTGCCATCGTGAATTTCAGCTACTGATGGGTAATAAGTTCCCAAATATTCCTGCCCAGTGTATAACTCATCAAGCTTCGCATTTCGGCGTGCCTCATTGGAGAAAATCGCATAATCTTCAGGATTTGAAACAATGTTTTGTCCTGAAGGCAAAGTCGAAAGCGACGTGCGGGCACTCAGGTTAACGGTCATTTTACCTTTTTTCCCTGATTTTGTGGTAATCATGATCACCCCATTTGCCCCACGTGAACCGTAAATCGCTGTTGCTGAAGCATCTTTCAGTACGTTGAAAGTTTCGATATCAGAAGGGTTAATCTGGTTGAGCCCTCCAGCATCTCCCAAGGGGAATCCGTCAACGACCACCAATGGGCTGTTGGAACCTGAGGTAGAAGTTACCCCACGCAATCGAATACTGACCGAGCTCCCTGGTTGTCCAGTATTATTGGTCACCTGCAAACCTGCTGCTTGCCCTTGAAGCAAAGCGCCAACGTTTGCGGAAGGACGCTCAGGCAGATCCGAAGCTTTTAGGGTGTTGACAGCTCCAGTCATGTCATCTTTTTTGACCGCACCATAACCAACCACAACCACTTCATTAAGTTGCTCCAGGTTTTCGTTAAGCACCATATTGATGGTTTGCTGGTGGTTTACTGCCGCTTTTGCTGAAGTATAACCAATGTAGCTGTAAACCAGCGTATCAGTAGGAGCCAGACCCGAAAGGGTATAGTTCCCACTGAAGTCTGTAACACTACCTTGTGCCTTCCCTTGGATGATTACGTTTACTCCTGGCAAAGCCTCTCCTTTGGAGTCTTTGACCACCCCTTTTACCACCTGAGCTTGTGCAAGCAAGCGACCAGAGATAAATAGGAGTGCAATAAATAAGTAAAGTTTTTTTAACATAATTATACATGCCGAAGCATGGGATAAAAAATTAAATATTAAGAATATTTTGGGCAATTTGTGTAGGTGGAAACTTATTTGTAGATCAGAAACCCACTCACCTAATTAAAAATATATTAAATTATAATAGTTGTTTTATAAAAATTCGTTTTTCATATGTTGTAAAATATTGTTTTTTGGTTCTAGTTTATTTTTCGCTATTGTGATTCGTTTATTATTTTCCGACCTGTTTGTTGATTGTGATTTTGGATTCATTCGTTCCTTTATTTAGGTGCGGATATCATCAATTCATCACCTACAACATTGGCTGTGATAATTCGGAAAGGGTGTAAAAATCTAAAAAAGAGTGCTTTATGATCAGTTTATAAGTGGTTTTTGGTTCATTTAATCTAAATGATATTGATTATGTGTTAAATAAAACCTCTTATTTTATATAAAATATATTTTGTTTAATTGTTTAGAACTTTGTCTTTTGTGTATAAGTACATCTCTTAATGTAAATTGTTGATGCAATAATAGGTAATAATTTGTTTGCGTAAACAACAATTCATTATTTCATTATTTTTCGGCTGCATAGTATCAGAAACAGATGGATTAACCCCCTACATTTGTAATATCTCAACATCACCACCAAAAAAGCTTAAATACTTGCAATTATGAAATTAACAAAGAGCGACAAGAACCCGATTTTGTCTCCTAAGAAAGAAAATAGCTGGGAAAGCCTGGTAACCTGTAATCCAGGGGCTTGGTATGAGGATGGGAAATTCTACCTATTATATAGAGCAGCAGGTGATGATAAAGAACATTATATTCATTTTGGCTTAGCAGAAAGTGAAGATGGCGAAACGTTCACAAGGGTATCTGACCAACCTGTATTTTCACCAAGCGTAGATGGCCCTGATGCAGGTTGTGTGGAAGATCCTCGCATCATCAAAATGGACGATACCTATTATGTGACTTACGCATACCGTGCTTTCCCTCCAGGTCAGTACTGGAAATTGTCTTATGATGAAGTTACGGAAGTAAAAGTAGCGGCAAGTGCACCAGCCGTTTTGAGCAAGAACATTACCAACACCGCTTTGGCCATTTCCAAGGATTTGAAAAGCTACCAGCGTGTGGGAAGAATGACCAACCCGATGCTTGATGACCGAGATGTAATTTTGTTTCCGGAAAAGGTAAACGATAAATTCATTATGCTTCACCGACCAAAAGAGTGGGTAGGAAAAGAATACGGTACAGATCACGCCTCTATCTGGATCGCACAATCGGAGGATATGATGGACTGGGAAGGAAAATCTCAATTGTTACTGAAAGGTGAGCAATGGTGGGAAGAAAAAGTGGGTGGAAATACGCCTCCTGTACTTACCGACCAAGGCTGGGTGATGCTGTATCATGGGGTATGTGAAGATAAAATCTACCGTGTGGGAGCCGCATTGCTTGATAAAAATGATCCAACCAAAGTTTTGGCCCGCACCAAGGATTTTATCATGGAGCCTGAATTTGATTATGAAACTGACGGTATCTATAAAGGGTGTGTTTTCCCTGTTGGTAATGTAGTAAAGGATGATACGCTTTACATTTATTATGGTGCTGCCGATCAGTATTGTGCATTGGCCACTTGTAATATTGATGAATTAGTTGCGTTCATCAAAGAGAATGATGCACAGCCTCAACGATAGTTATTTTTATAAATAAAGAATCTGGGCTTCCAGATTCTTTAATTTTGACCCCTGAATGTTATGTTGAATAAATATTTTTTTGGCGCAGGATTGCTTCTTGCCCTTCAAGCCTGTAATCAAGCACCACAACACCCTACGGTAACGGTTCATAAAGAACAGGTCGTTTGTAATCAGTACATTGGTAACGGCGTCGAATGGGATGCGTACCCTCATGCCGACAGTAAAAGTGCCGAGTGGGGAGACCTGATGAACAATCCTGCAAAATGGGACACGCTCTATGCTCGCCTGGATCGAATGCAGCCGCAATTTATCCGAATGATGGACCAGGCCAACTGGCGATATTATATGGGATTGAATAGACATAAAAAAGCGGTATTGAATTTCAACACGCCCGAGATTAAAACTTTATTCAAACTGCTCGATTATTGCCAGAGCCGAAATATTACCGTTGTGATGGGGGAGTGGGGTACACCACATCACATGCATGACATTGAAAATAAGAAAGACAAGCTCAAAGCGGCGGACGACCCAAGGTGGTCAAAAATGATCGCTCAGTATCTTGATTTTCTGATCAACAAGAAGGGGTATTCTTGTATCAAATATTATAACTTGGTCAATGAGCCTAATGGTGATTGGGCCTCTACCTTGGGCGATTTTGATCTGTGGAAACGTGGGGTAAAGCAACTTCATAAGGAATTAAAAGCCAAAGGGCTGGATGATAAAATCCAAATCAGTGGACCAGGAACGGTGCCTCAGTATTCTTACCCAAAATACAAATCTCAGTATGAAGGTAAAGACTGGGTGAAAATGTCGGTTGATTCGCTGAATGATGAACTGGGTGCTTATGAGATTCATGCCTATATGCCGACGATGATTGTACGTGAAGGCAAGGCGGCAAAAGATGTCTTCTGGAAAGAGGCCATTGCCCAGACGCATAAAACGGGCAAGCCATTCCTTATCGGTGAGTTAGGACTTAAGGATAACTTCGGTCCTTTCCATGAAAAAAATATTGCCCGTGCCAAAAAAGATGCCTTTACCTCTCCGGAGGATTCTCAGATGGCCATCTATGATTACCAATATGGGGTCGATATGGCTGATGCTGTGGTTCAGTTTATGAATGCGGGATGTGCGGGAACGATCGCCTGGGCGCTGGATGATGCGATGCACACGATGGGCGACAAAGGAGACAAAACCAAGCTTAAACGCTGGGGATTCTGGAATATCCTGGGTACCGAAATTGAAAACAGCCCGAAAGATGAGCAGATCCGTCCGTGGTTTTATCCATGGTCATGGGCCTGTAAATACTTCCCTGCGCATACCGAAATCCTTAAGGTTGATGTTCCTGCCATCAAAGGGCTACGCATTACCGCAGGAACAAAAGAGGACAAGTATTCTGTAATGGCGGTGAATAATAGCGAGGAGATCCAGACGGTTACTGTTCAAATCGATGGGTTGAAATCTTCGCCACAGTTAAAAAAATTGACTTATACACGTGAACAAGCAACCGCTGAAAAGGCGAAAATAAGCACCGAACAGGTCAGTGTCTCAGCGCAAGGAGGCCTCAGCGTGACCTTACCAGCGAAATCAGTAGTAGTCATGACAAATATGAATAAATAATGAGTTATTCTTTAAGTAATATAGATTTAGGCCTGATCATCGTTTACGTGGTCGGGGTGATTGTTTGGGCGTTGATGAACTCCTCAAACGACAGCTCACAGGACTATTTCCTGGCTGGGCGAAACATGAAATGGCCCGCAGTGGGCTTGTCCCTCTTTGCGGCCAGTGTCTCCAGTTCTACCTTGATTGGGCAATCGGCAGAAGCATTCAAAACCGGGATTGCCGTTTACAATTACCAGTGGATTTCCATTCTGGTGATGGTCGTCTTTGCGACCTTCTTTCTGCCCTTTTACCTCAAATCGAAAATTTTCACCATGCCCGAATTCCTGGAGCGCAGGTTTGACAAGCGGTCACGGTATTATTTTTCAGCCATTACCATTATCGGTAATGTGTTTTTGGATGCAGCGGCTGCCCTTTATGCAGGGGCAATGATCATCAAGCTGATCTATCCGCATGCGGAATTGCAGACGATCATTTTGTTTTTGGCCATTGCAGCGGGTATTTATACCATCCCTGGCGGTTTGTCTTCGGCCATCAATGCTGAACTTATTCAGGCCGTAATTTTGATTATCGGATCCATCATTTTGGCATATCTTGCCATGACCCACATTGGCGGATGGGACCAGTTTTATCACCGATTTGACCATGGGGTGTGGATGCAATTGATTCGCCCAATGCATGACCCTGCCGTGCCGTGGCTCGGGATGATCGTCGGGATACCGATCCTCGGATTTTATTTCTGGGGAAACAACCAGGTGATGGTTCAGCGTGTGCTTTCGGCAAAGTCTATTGATCATGGTCGTAAAGGAGTATTGTTTGTTGGTGTATTGTATATTTTCACCTTGTTCATCTTCATTATGCCAGGCTTGGCGGCTCGTGCCATGGACCTGTTCGATGTTCATATTCCTGCCACTGCATTCGGTAAAGAGATCATCACCAAATACCATATTGATGTCAATGAAATTTACCCTCGACTGATCATGAAGCTGATGCCCGTTGGGTTGGTCGGAATTGTTATTGCTGCGATGATCTCAGCGCTGACCTCTACTTTGAGTGCTACTTTGAATTCGGCCTCTACGCTCTTCACCCTTGATTTTTATTCTAAAATCGATAAAAAGGCGGACAGCAAGAAGCTTGTACGTGTCGGACAGATCACCTCTACGGTAATTCTTATTATCGCCATTTTGTGGGCACCAAATATTCAGAAATTTGGTTCTTTGGTGGATTACTACCAAGAGATGTTGAGCTATCTTGCCCCTCCTGTCGTGGGCGTGTTCTTCCTCGGATTGTTCAATAAGCGAGTGAATGCCAAAGGTGCTTTTGTCGGTCTGGTATCCGGTCTAATCGTTGCCATTTTCATGCTGAGCTTCAAGGACAGCATCCCATTCATTAAGGATCTTCACTTCTTGCTGATTGTACCGATTCTTTTGATCATCAATATTATCATCACTTTGGCAGTAAGTTATAGCAGCGAATTGCCGCCAGCGGAAAAAGTGGAAAAATACACCTGGACCATGGCAATTTGGAGAGAAGAGTCTGAAGAGTTTAAGTCCGTTGTGTGGTATAAAAACTTCCGCTATTTGGCACTTGGATTGATGATTCTGTCGGTGCTGTCATTTGTAGTCTTTATATAACAAGCATCTTTTGCTGAGATTTACAGGTGGGCAGTGACGGCCAAGGTTGATTCCTCTGATCACAAGTTACCAGCCGCCTTTACTTCGGTATTGAATTTCTGTCCAATAGAAATTTGTGCTGAAATGTAGTGTATAGATTGGAGCTGTTTCATAGACTATTGAGCAGTTTAATCCTCCTTTAGAAACCGCATGGCAGATCGATGTCATGCGGTTTTTTTATGCTCTTGCAGATGCAGCCATTGCTGAAGGCGGTGGGTGAACCTGTAAAAAACAAAAGCGTCGGCCACATTTTCAGTCGCCGACGCTCACTTTCCTTTGTGGCCGCCTAATTAATTACTCGAACAACCATGATTCGTAGAATTGCCATTGTTGTACCAGCACGGAGCGGCGTAACCTTCTGCCTCATCGAATAGCGAACCAGTAAACATTTTTGACTTATTGATACTGCGCTGCCCCAGCTTATCGGCCCAGGCCGCAAGGTGCATGGGTACTTTCCCGAATTTCTCTGCCCCATAGAACATTTCGTACATGCTGTTTGCACTGGAAACATCCCAGCTGTTGAGGTCATGAGTGAATGCGGTGGCATTTTTAAACGCCCAGTCCATATGTTGAACATGGGAAACATCCCACTTGCTGAGGTCTTGATTAAAGCTACTTGCGCCTTCAAAAATACCAGTTAAAGAAACCACCTTCGATACATCCCATTTGCTGATATCACCATTGAAACTTTCGGCATCTTTAAACATGTTACTCAGCGATGTAGCATTGGAGACATCCCATTTGCTGATGTCTCCATTGAAAGAGTTCAGATCATAAAAGGTGCCTGACAGTTGATCATCAACCATTCCCGAAACATCGAGATAATTATAATCACCTTCAGGTCCAACAAATTTACTTTCCATGGCCGTCTGAATGTAATCCCGTAGTCCACTGCCCAAATAAAGGGTCGCCTTCACCATCATATTTATGTTCATCAGTTGCCCGTCAATAGACAGTGAGACGAAACCAGTTCTGAAATCGGTGGTTGCCGCATGGTTTTCTATCACGAACAGGTCGTCATCTGATGCCAATTGCAATGGCCCCAAATAATCCACCGGCTGACCTACGGCATTATTCGGCTGGATGATTATCGTCATGGTATCATCCTGCACTTGTTTTTCCACCAGGTAATATTTTGTGCCCGATTCTGCGACAAAGTATAAAGCCTGATCTTTCGGTTTCCATTTGGCATAAGCAGTGGCATCAAAGGAAGCATTCGCAAAATCAAAAGCATGAAATAGGTCTTCGCCATTGAACCAACCAGCGAAGGCGAAGCCCTCTTTTGTCGGGTTTTCTGGCGCGGTGGCCTGCTTACCTTTTCTTACTTGCAAAGGTGCAATATCACTGCCACCCTGCGTGTTGAATGTGACCGTAAAATACTCCTCCGGAGCAGTCTCAGGTGAATGTTCCAGCCATTTAGCGTACAATGTAATATCCTTATCGATCGCTTTTGGAAGCTCAAACACTTCGTTAAATGTTTCATCGAGGTACCACTGATCAAACACCCAGTCGGTTTTGGTTGGTGTCGGCAGCACCAGCAATTGCTGCCCCGACTCAATTTCCTGTTCGGAAATCTCATCGCCCCCATTGGTCACAAAGCTTATGGTGTAAATAGGGCTCGGGCTGGGTTCTTCAGTCTCGGACTGGCAGCCCACGATCAATGAAAAAAACAGAATGATGACCGAAACAATGACGTGGTATAGAATTTTCATGTGCGCAAGTTGTGTTAGGTATGTTTTATTTACTGTAAATTAAATAATGATGTATATATAATTAGCTCAATGCATCCTTATGGATATACTAAGCATTAAAATTGATATGGTTAAGTAGGGAGGGGAGAGGTGGTAATCGGGGAGGTGGTTCAAAGAAAAGGCCTTGACGTAGCCCGCCGAGGGCCATATGATCAAGGTAGATTGGACGGGCAAGGATCCGCCTGCGCTCATTAAAAAATATATTGTTGATAGAGCGGATGTTGATCAGGCAAAGTTCAGGAGAATGTGAGCGGAGGAAAAGACCGTCATTTCAGGGTGTGTCATTATAGAATATCGCCACAGTACACTATTTGGTGGTTGCAGTGGACAATTAAAAATTGTAGTCGGTGTATTTATCTTGTAATTTTGAATTGTTGAAAGGGACAATTAATTTTTTTAGATAAATTCGTATGAAGATGAAGAGTAATAGGTATCGGGTTTTGGCATTTGTAATGATTATGCTGTTGATTTTTTCACAGTCTGTTACTGCAAAACAACATCAAAAGCCTTCAAATAAAGAGAAGAAGGAATATCAGCAACGGGTAAAGACGGCTTTCCTGAAAGGGTGGGATGCCTATAAAAACTATGCCTGGGGGGAAGATGCCGTAAACCCGATAAAAAAGGGAAGCCATAACTGGTATCAAGAGTCCTTGTTAATGACTCCCGTTGACGCTTTCAGTACCATGTATTTGATGGGGCTCAAAGAACAAATGAAGGAAGATAAAGCGCTGATTTTCTCTAAGCTTGATTTCGATAAAAACTTTGAAGTGCAACAATTTGAAATCGCCATCAGATTATTGGGAGGGCTTATTTCTGCCTATCAACTCGATGGTGACCCGCGCTTTTTGGCCCTGGCAAAAGACCTTGGCGACCGCATGATTCCAGTATTTGATACCCCTACGGGAATTCCTTATCGATTAGTGAATTTAAGAACCGGTGAAATTAGCGGTAATGGCACAAACCCCTGTGAAGTCGGCTCGATGCTATTGGAGTATGGCATGTTATCCAAATTGACCGGCGACCCAAAATATTACGATTTATGTAAGCGTGGTGTGGTGGCACTTTATAACCGACGAGGCACCACAGGTCTGGTGGGGTCATGGATCGACTGCGATACCGGAGAGTGGAAGGATACCCGAGCTCATATTTCTGGAGGGATTGATGCCTATTATGAGTACCTGCTGAAAGGCTACCTGTTATTCGGGGATCCGGAACTAAAAGAAATGTGGGAGAATTGTCGCGATGCGGTGAACAAATATTTGGTGGATGATGGTAAAAATGGCTACTGGATGGGCTGGGCAGACATGAATGATGGCAAGCGGACTTTTACACGCTTTGGTGCACTGGATTGTTTCTGGAACCTGACCAATGTTCTGGAAGGTGATCATGAGCGTGCAGAGAAATTTCAGGCATCAGTGTATAAAATGTGGATGATGGAAGGGATTGAGCCTGAAGCTGTAGATTACAGTGATATGTCGATTCCTGAAGACGCAAAATATTATATGGCTCGCCCAGAGGCGATTGAATCCACCTATTATACTTGGAAAGCTACGGGAGATATTAAATATTATCAGCAGGGCAAAGCCATGTTTGAAAGTATTGAAAAATTCTGCCAGGTGGATAATGGTTATGTACAATTAAAAGATGTAACGACCAAAGAAAAATGGGATACCCTGGAGAGCTTTTTCTTTGCAGAAACCATGAAATATTGTTACCTGTTTTTTGCCCCTGAAAAGGTCTTTGATTTCCAGAAGTATGTATTGAACACCGAAGCGCATCCTTTCAAAAACACCTGGGACAAAGGATGGAAGGGTAACCAAATTGGCTTAAAATAGCCTATTCAACAAGAGCGTGTTTATAGCTTAAAATCTGCAATAGGGTGGTAAGTTGTTAAACACGCTTTACAAAGAAAAAGCTGATTATTGTCCGCTGTTCTATTTTTTGAAACCCTTATATGGAGTCGGTAATTACACATGTCCAACGGATGTCGATTCACGACGGTCCTGGCATTAGAAGCGTGGTATTTTTTAAAGGGTGTAATATGCGTTGTGCTTGGTGCCATAACCCCGAAACATTTTCAAGGCAGCCACAGCTTAAATTTACGGCTGATAATTGCATTAGCTGTCAGGCCTGCGTAACGGCCTGTGAATCCGATGCTTTAAGCTATGAAAAGGGAAAGGTAATTTGGAAACCCACCGCTTGCAGGCAGTGCCATCAATGCGTGAGCCATTGTTTTACCAAAGCTTTAAAAGTGGTTGGGGAAAGATACCAAACCAGTGAGGTTGTCGAGCTACTTCGGCAGGATTTCCCTTTCTTTCGACAGTCGAATGGGGGCGTAACGCTGTCGGGTGGTGAGCCCATGATGCAAGGAGAAGCCCTCTTTCTTTTGCTGAAGGCTTTAAAAGCGGAAAAAATCCATTGTGTTGTGCAGACGAATATGTCTTACCCCTGGGCGCGTTATAAAAAGCTTCTGCCGCTGGTTGATTTGTGGATGGTGGACCTTAAATTGATGGATGCCGCGCAGCACCAAAAATGGACCGGGATACCCAATGAGCGCATACTGTCCAACATCCGCAAATTGGATGAAAAACAAGCGGCTTACGAATTGCGCTGCCCTGTGGTGCCAAAGGTAAATGACGAACCTGAACAGCTGAAAGCCATGGCGACGTTTATACATGCACTCAAACATTGTCAACATTTTCAGCTTAACGCCTTCCACCCAATGGGGGCACCAAAATATGATGCCCTCGGCATGAACAACCCTTTCAGGGAGGTCGATAGCCCTTCCGAAGATCGTATGGAATTTTTTAATCGAATGATACAATGGCAACAAAAACCATAAATTCAATATACGCTTTCGAGCAATATCAAGCGCGTATTGATGCGCTGAAAACAGCTAAGCGAGCTCAGACTAAAGAAAAAATAGAGAAGGAAGGCCTGCTTGATGAGGACGATTATGGACGGATTGCCGTACCTGACCAGCCGTGGAGCATTATCCCTAATCATGCGGATGGTTCCTTCTATGGATTGCAGGGCTGGACGATAAATTTTTGCAGCTTAATGGATCAGCATCCAACCTATGTAGATCCTAATGATGCTTTTGCTGGCAGATGGATTTACTTTATGTCTAAAATGCGTCCGAATAAATGGCACCCTGATTACCCCTTTAGTGAACTCATTGCAAATCAGCAAAAATATGACATCATTCACGGAATTGGGGATGATGCACACTTCGCTCCAGATTATGAACTGGGACTTGAATTGGGCTGGAGTGGACTTTTAGCGAAGATCGATCATTATAAACAGGTAAATACTACCCCTGAACAACAGGCCTTTTATACTGCCCATCAGCAGGGGATCAATAGCGTTTTGGGTTGGATAAAGCGACATGTTGAAGTGATTGAAGGGATGATTCCTGCGCAAAAAGATGCCGCCTTAAAAGAAAATCTCAAGCAAATGGCTGCTGTAAACAGCAATTTACTCAGTGCTCCACCCAAAACTTTCCGGGAAGCATGCCAATGGATTATCTGGTATCATTTAGCTTCGCGGACCTATAACCGTGATGGTGCCGGAGGACAGATCGATACGCTTCTTCAGCCCTTTTATGAACGAGATTTGGCCTTGGGACACATTGACCGTGCCGAAGCTGTATATCTGCTGTCATGTTTCTTGATCAACGACCCCATATACTGGCAATTGGGTGGACCCGACGGGCAAGGGGGCGATGTAGCTTCAGAAATCTCCTTCTTGATTCTTGAGGCTTGCGATAAGGTGAATAGTTCACTGAACATTACCATTCGGGTGCATGAAAATATGGATCAACAATTGTTCGATCGCTCTCTTCAGTACTTGATAAAAAATAAAAATGCCTGGCCAAGGTATTCCGGAGATAAAGCCCTTGTTGAAGGATTTATGAAAAACGGCTATGAGGAGTCGCTGGCGCAAAAGCGGATTGCGGTGGGCTGCAACTGGATGTCGTTACCGGGGTTGGAATATACCATGAATGACCTGGTGAAGATCAACCTGGCCAAAGTTTTTGAGGTGGCCTGGGAGGAACTGATCGAGGGATCGGATGAATACAACAGTCACCGGTTATGGGAGATTTTCAGCCACCATCTTACGATTGCGGTACAAACGGCCAGTGATGGAATTCGCCACCATTTGAAGTATCAGCAGTTTAATGAGCCAGAATTATTGCTCAATCTGTTGTCGTATGGGCCGCTTGAAAAAGGGGTGGATGTGAGTGCAGGAGGGGCCACTTATTATAACCTCTCGATAGATGGAGCGGGGCTTGCAGTAGTTGCAGACTCTTTTGCCGCCATTGAACAACGCATTGAGCATGAAGGAAAACTCTCCTGGAAGCAGCTGGCGCATTTACTCGATCATAATTTTGAAAACGATGGGGGAGAACGGTATCGTCACCTATTACAGAACAGTCAGCGCTTCGGACAGGGTAATACTTATGGCGATACATGGGCACAAAAAATCAGCCGATATTTTTCTCAATTGGTGAAAGCACAAAGCAATGATCAGGAAGGGTATTGCTTTATTCCTGGGCTATTTTCGTGGGCAAATACTGTGGGTTTGGGGCGAAGTGTAAAGGCGACACCGAATGGAAGAAAAGCCACCACACCTATTTCTCATGGCGCTAACCCAACCGCCGGATTTGTGATTGATGGCGGAGGGTCGCTCGCTTTGGCCACCTCAATAGCCAAAATTCAGCCTGGTTATGGCAATACCGCACCTATGCAGTGGGAGCTGGATCCTTCTTTAGCTGTTAGTGATTATATTGATTTAATTGGGGCCGTCATTAAAACCCATTTCGAATTGGGTGGCACTTTGATCAACGTCAATATTATGGATAAGCAAACGATCCTTGATGCGCACGAACGACCAGAAGCTTACCCGGATTTGGTGGTTCGAATTACAGGATTTACCGCCTATTTTTCAATGTTGTCCAAAGAGTTTAGACAACTGGTAGTGGATAGAATTTTAGAAAACTGATAAAAATGACAGAGCAATATAAGCATCAGGGTGAGGGGTATGCCCCTTTCCTGATTCGGGAAGGTTGGCAAGTAGCACAGCTGAATTATGCGCCATCCCTTAGCGTTGAAAAGATTGATCGACTGGATATTCATTATCACACCGACGAAGCTTTCCTACTGATGGCGGGGGAGGCCGTTTTGGTTTCTGCAAAAATTGCCGATCAGGGCATTCAATACGATATGCAAAAGATGGAGGCCGGCATCATTTATAATATCCCCAAAGAGGTATGGCACACCATAAGCCTAAAGCCTGGGGCTCAAGTGCTGATTATTGAAAAAGACAATACCCACCTCGGAGATTATGAATTTTATTTCTTCAATACTGCGGAACAGCAGGATTTCGCAAATTTAATGAAAGCCTGTTACCGTAATGGAGAAGTGTAATCAGTGTTTGAAATGACCAATAAAATGCCTGTTAATTCCAGCATGATATTTTACTATTCTAAGGGCTGAATGAAAAGCGGCTCAGCCATTTGCAATAAAAATCCCAAAAATTGGAAAGCACATCTGTCATCAAAAGCGTTGATGTGCTTTTTGTTTTTGCCCTTAAAGAATAGGTTGATAATTCGTGTTCATTTCTTGTTAAAAAACCTTGTGGTGCTTAACGCGATACTCCAAAGGCGTCAGGCCATATTGCTTTTTGAACAGTCTGAAGAAATAGCTGTGATTGCTGTAACCAGCGGTTGTATAGATGACTTTCAGTGGCGCATTGGTCATGACTAACTGGACGGCGATATAATTTAGGCGCTGAAAATTAATCATTTCTGTGAGTGTTTTTTGGTAATGAACCTTCATCAATCGGTTAACATGATCGCCACTTCGGTCACATAAACTGATGAATCCCTGCTGACCCTGCCGCATATTTTTTGGCTTTTTGAACCGCTTTAAAGCAGACATTAACCAGGCCGGGGGATCATTCTTCCCCTGTTCTACCACTTCAAGCTGAGAAAATAAATAGAGCAAAAACAAATCAAGCTGTAAAGGACTTTTTTCCTGTTTGGAAATGATATCCGTTCTTTTGATCATAGCCTGAAGCAGATCCGGAGAAAACTGCCCCATGAGTGGCATTGCAGTCGTTTGCTGCCAAAAGAAGGAACGCCCCTGATAATACCTTTCTTGATAATGATGCACCGCTGCCCAGGGAAGAGCAAGGTTAGTGATGACAAGTGCCTGCCCGAGTGAACTCTTAAAAGTATGAACATCTTCCGGCCTGATAAAACAATAACTCCCCTGTTGTATAGCGTACTGCTGACCATTGATCAGGTGTACCCCTGTTCCTGAAGAGATAAAGAAAAATTCGGCATAATCATGAGAATGAAATTGCAAATCACCCACATCTTCTATCACTGTTCTTGCGATATGAAAAGGTGCTGTGGGTGTTTCTACAAAGGTGCTAAAGTGAAATATTTTTCTTTGGGCGACGCTCATAATAAAAAAATTAGGGTGATAGTACTCCTGAAAGAAGTACTATCCAAAATTATTCCACCTTGTGCTGCTAACCGCTAAATTTATATGATAACGATATAATTGTGTGTTGTCCTGATATAAATTGGCTTCAAATTTTCAGCTGATGGACCGAAAAAGGTGATCATAAAAAATTAAGCCGTGACCTGGATATTATCGCCAAAGGCAACCGCATGACATCTGAGTTTTCGGCTTTTTTAAAAAGAATTTGGTTGATAATCATGCCATCACCATTGCAGGACTTGAACAAAATCACTTTAGATCGTTCGAGTCAATAAAGAACACCTTCTATGATAGCGCTTAAAAAAATAGCTAATTACTTAAGTACCGAAGCAGGAACGCAACATCAGAGTCTTTCAATGCCAAAGGGAAGAATATCCAGAAAGGTTTTAGAGGGATGTCTGATCTTTTATACATGCTGTTCCGGTGAGCAGACTATGCTCTGAAATTCGGAGTGAGTCCATTAAAAACGTATAGCTGATGACATAGCAAAAGGGGGAGAATCCTTAGATGATATCAGATACTTCTTATCATCTAAAGATTCTCCCCCTGAAAATATTCATAACTTTTTAAAGCGTATAATCAATCATTCCTTCGTAGGCACCACTTTTACCTGCTGGTATGATTTTTCCCTGATATTTCAGGTCCTCTCCCCAATTGCCACGGATCGTTGCCATGGCAAATCCCGACGGCTGGATGCTCATTGAGACATCAAAACTACCGTTGGCCCCAAAAATACTATACTGCACCTGGTAACCTCCATGCTTTAGTTTTTTGTAGTCGTATTTGGTTACTTGCCCCGCACAGGTAATACCTCCGAGACCATTGAAGCCAAAATCCAAATCATCAAATGCCAACTGCAGGACACCTCTTTCAGGCGTTACAGAAACAAAATTGGTGGAAGCACTCACATTCTCCGTATTTCCGTATCGGTCAAATAGCATATTGGCTTCCAAAATAAAGGATTGGTTTTCGACCATTACTGCGGTGAGTATGGCCATCTTTTCAGCCTCTTCTTTTGCCTTCTCTTTTCTTAGTTTTCTTTGTTCACGACGGATCTGTCGCTTCGATTGTTTGTTGTTCTCACTTTCAGTAGTAACACTGAACAGGGTGAAGGATGACAGGCATACGATCATCAACATTCCCAAAATTGATTTTAAAGTTTTCATCGATTGCAAATTTTTGTTCAACCATGGAAGCCTTGAAAAAACAAACACTTCCTTCTGCAATCACCACTGGGAATTATCGTCGCATTTTCCCTAACTCGCCTGTCTAAATTTATAAAAAACTTAAAAATACTTTGAAAAACCTCCTAAATGAGCGATTATGAAGCCCCAAACAACAACTGCTATGAGTAACTCAAAGACCGAAGTAACCCAATTGCTGAATCAACTTGATGTAGCTTCCAATAGAGAAAAATTGTATCCATTGGTTTATGATAATCTTCATGTGATCGCCAATAAGATTTTTTCTAACGAAAGAAATAACCATACGCTTCAGCCAACGCTGCTGGTTAATGAGGCCTATATGAATCTGGTGGATCAGGAAAACTTATCGTGGAACAGTCGAACCCATTTTTATGTGGTGGGCGCCAAGGCGATTCGCCGAATTTTGGTGCACCATGCCCGTACCAAAAATGCACAAAAAAGAGGAGGTGGAATGGTGAATGTTTCGCTTGATGAGGGGCTTACGGTGGCTGAAAATCAGGAGGAGGCGATTTTGGACATTCACGAAGGACTTGAAAAGTTGGCTGAGGTGTCTCCACGTCAGGCGCAGGTAGTGGAGATGAAATTTTTTGGTGGACTCAAAATGCAAGAGATTGCCGAGGAACTGAATGTCTCTATCAAAACGATTGAGGTAGACTGGAAGGTCGCCAAAGCTTGGTTGCGAAAGTTTATGAAAACGGAGGTTTAGTAATATTAAAACTCATTAATCTTGAGCATCCGATCATAAAGCACGATATAAAGATGTATTGACTTGTCCACAGATTACGCAGATTTCCACAGATTTTTCATTGAGTTTTTTTGAATCGATGCTTACAAATCAATAATTATAAATAATCATGGCAATCCTTCTAATCAAGTAAATCATGGTCTATAATACCAGGCTGTCGAATACGTTTGTACCTATCGGTACTGACGTTGCATGCAACGTCCCTACAGCAGTAGAAATCATGATTTTGGATGGGGTGATTGCATACTTTCGAGAGGCTACTATAATACCCCTAACATTATTGTGTCATGTTATCCAACTTGTTAAAAACAGCTTAGCCATAACTTCTATCCAATGAATCAACCTTTACACGAACGGGCTTCTGCGGTATTGGCCAAAGTGATGGATTTACCATCAGAGAAAGCGAAACAGCTCATTCTGCAAGAGTGTGCCGATGATTCCGCATTGCTTCAGGAAGTGATGACGCTCTTTAATGAGTTCAGCCTTGAGCAGGAACAAAGCACTGAACCAACACCAAACAAGACGGAAACGGCTTCAAAAATCAAAGTTCAGAAGCTGGACAGTATTTTCGTTAAAAGCAAAGCACACTATGACTTTTTCAGTAAGAAAGGGCCCCGAATGGTGCTGGCCTTTACTGTTTTGCTGCTTTTAATTGTTCTTGGGGAATTCGTCCGTTCTTCGATTAAGCGGGTGATCATCAATTCTGAACTCGAGGAAAAGGTGGCGCTTCTGGAAACCACCCGACAGGTGATGCTCGACTGGATCGACTTCGAGAAAGAGCGATTGCAACGAGTTGCTCAAGATGATTTTGTGATTACCCTTGTGCAAAACCTGAACAATATTTCCGATCAAGATTTGACGCCCACCGAAAGAGATCAATTGCTACTTTCCCTTTCGAATAAACTGCGCAGGCTGGAAAAAACCGCCAATTTTGAGTACCTCGGTATTTTGCATCTTGATGTGCCCGAAGTTCAGCTTTCTACCGTTATGGCGACGGATTCAACCCTATCGATTTTCAATGATCTGAAAGTGGGAGAAGGATTTTATGCCCATTACAATGAGTTGAAAAGAGGGGAGACGATCTTTGTTCCCCCTCTGCATGATCGGGAAGCAGGTTACGATGTGCCCGAGGATTTTAAGGGGTCTGCCAATTGTATTTTTGGTACCCCTGTCAAAAATGATCAGGGGCAAACTATCGCCTACCTCTATTCCATATCGATGCCCCAAAATCAGTTTTCCAAAATCTTCAATATTGCGCATCATGGCCGAAGTTCGGAAATTTATGCGTTGGACAATGAGGGGAGAATGGTGAGTGAAAGTCGCTTTATTAAGGACATCAAACCAACACTTTTATTGGACAGTGGGAAATACCATACGGCAGTATATAACCTCGAACTGCTGAACCCTGGAGGAAATATACTGGAGGGTTATGTTCCTGATGTTCCCCGTTTTCAGTGGCCTTTTACCGAGGTGGTGCAAGATATTCAGGCGCACCTGATCAAGCGGGACAGTGTCTTTTCTGGGGGGATTCATAGTGCCTATCGCGATTATCGAGGGATAATGGTAGTGGGGGCATGGCTTTGGCTTCCTGAATATGATTTTGGGATGATCGCCGAAGAGGATGAAGAAGAGGTACTTTCGATGATGTGGCATTTTGACTTGATCTTAGGTGTTTTCTATCTGATCATTGCTGTGTTGTTATATCTTTTGTACAATTCAAATATTGATTTAGCGAGATTTTCTAAAAAAATCCATCAATTGGATCAATTGGGGCAGTATCGATTAATTGAAAAAATCGGGGAAGGCGGATTCGGTGAAGTACATAAGGCAGAGCATTCTTTACTGAGGTTGCCCGTGGCAGTCAAGATGTTGAAAAAGAACATTGCTGATCAGGAAGCGATCGCCCGTTTTGAAAAAGAGGTGGCCATCACTTCTATGCTCAAACACCCTAATACCATCAATGTATTTGATTTCGGCACGACCGAACAAGGGGTCTTTTATTATGTGATGGAATTCATTGATGGCCTGCCTTTGGATAAGGTGCTGAAGATGCATGAACCTTTTCCGATTGAGCGTTGTATCAGTATTCTGAAACAAGTATGTTACTCATTGCAGGAGGCGCACCAGATGAATTTTGTTCACCGCGATATCAAGCCGATGAATATTATGATCAGTCAGCTTGGCGGTGCCTATGACCATGTGAAGCTATTGGATTTTGGATTGGTGAAAGATTTGGATGTGGCGACTGAACTGCAAACGCAGGCAGGGAAAATAGGAGGGACGCCGCTGTTTATGGCGCCTGAAAGAATCCGTGATCCTTTTAATAATGATGCCCGTGTAGATATTTATTCCTTGGGTGCCCTTGGTTTGTATATGCTTTCGGGAAAATACTTGGTGGAACTGATCTCTCAAAAGGTTTTTGCTGGAGATCAGACCATGAATGCTGATTACCGAAACCGACTGATTGAAAGGGAAGATGTGCCTGAGGACTTGAAAAACATATTGATGGAATGCGTGCGATTTGACCCCGAAAAAAGGGTGCAGCATGTTGAGCAAATCATCATGGTTTTGGAAACGCTTGAAAGAGAATATCCATGGTCAAGAACCGATGCGCAAAATTGGTGGAAGACCTATGAGGTTTATGGTTAACGGACATCATTTTTAAAAACGGTAACTGATTACAAAACGGAAAGCATTGCCTTGTGGCCGATTGATGGCCAACAGCTCAAAGTAATTGCGCATGCGGAACGAAAAATGTGATTTGGTGGTGTATCCCATTTCCCAGCCAAAGCCATTTTGCTGATGAAAAGCACGGTGCAAGGAGGGGTCTCCGCCGGTTTGAGGGGTGGTCTGAAATTGAAAAAATCCTACAACACCAAAGTCAAAACGCTCATCGAAAGTGGACCCCAGTCCCCATTCAAAGGTATTGGTCTGACCTGCCGTAACGCCGGTTCCTGCCTGTTGTCCACAGAACTGATAAGTGTTGATTCCACTGAAGTGGAAACGTTTTTCTTTATCGAAATACACGGTGGCGCCTACACTGTAGAAATGACTCAGGTAACCTTTCCCTAAATTATTATTGGCGCCCGCCTTGAATCGTCCTGTTGGGGCGAAAAAACCCGCACGGGCAGTGACAAATACCTGTTTCATTTGCCATTCAAGAGCTACCGGAAGGACGAATAAATCCCCGATGCCAAGTCTTGCGGTATTGACACTCAAGTCCACGGGGCTAAGGGCCAGATTGGTGATTGGAATGCCCAGCATTGCGCTGTATTTGGCACCGAATATCTTTTGCTTTGGGGTGTAAGCAAACAGGTTGATATTAGTGAAACTCATCACTGACTTGTTCATTTCAGACACATTGCCGTCATTGAATCGAAATTGTGAAGCCGTATAAATGTGATTGATGGTGGTATAATAAAATCCTGGCGCGGGAAGATGTGCACCGCGCAATCCATTCAGTGCATACCCGTAATGTCCTGTTTCCAGCACTTGCGCCTGGCTGTAACTCGTTAGGGCAATGACTATTCCGATTAGTATAATAAGAACTCTCATATTTTTGATATTTAATGTTTCATTCATCACTGGGAAAAAAACACCCTTAATCCCTATATTCTTTATAAAAAATAACCCCTTTCTCATCGCTAAAATAAGTGAGGGGTTATGGTAAATTTAGTGGTACAAAAACTTCATGATGGACTATGCACAAAAGATGTTGTTGAAAAATGAGTTGCAGAAAAAAAGCCCCCGAAGGGGCTCCTGAAAAATTGTGCAAACGAAAATTATAAGAAAAATGTCAATCCGATTCGGGCGGTTCCACCCAGTCTTTGATCCTGCTTGTAGAAGCCGGAGAGCTGCATTTTTTCACTCACTTTATATTGAGCCAAAAACTCGCAGGCCACATTGGTGGTTCCGTGTCTGAAGTCGGGCAATTGATAGATCGGTGTAATCATAGTAAAGAAGCGTTCGCTGAAAACGATAGGGGTAATAACCTGAAAGGACATCCCGTGCATTTCACGGTCGTCGGGCATTGGGATAGATTCCCTTACCTGTGGCGCTCCATTTATTTTTTTGGACTGATACATATAGGAAAGCACAGGGAAGAACTGAATCCAGTCAGCGACCATGATGCCGGCCGTTAGACCAGGAGAAACAATGAATCGTCCTGTTCCGAGCCCTTTTTCTGCATCACCTGTTGGGGCAAACACATCAATCGAAGGACCGAAAGCCCCGATGGTTTTTGAGTAGTCTTTATGTGACAGGTAGAAATATCTGAACCGGACATCACCTACGCCTCCTGCTTTGGTTTGGGTATTGTACAGGATCGGCAACTCTCCCATGAATAAGTGTTTCTCCGCAGGAGAGTACATGATCGAAGCACGATACCCCACCTGATTGGATCCTGGTGAAAATTCAACCTGATTGTCCATCAAGGTATAGAAGTTGGTGGGTTTTGAAGCATCAATTTTTTCTTCTTCCTGCGCATAGCCGGTAAGAGAGGCAAAGGCTACCATTAGTATTGTCAATATCTTTTTCATTGCTGTATTTTTTATAATTTTATTGTTTTTGTATTCACTTACCACTGGGAAAAACAGCAATATTTACCCTAATAATCTTGAATAAATAATTTGATTTTTTTTGCTATGAAGTTCAAAAAAGGATTGTACAATATTGTCGGAGGGGTGTTATTGACCATGATGATCAATTTTTAATTGAATAGACCTTATCATTAGGCTGTCGAATATTTTTGTCCCTATCGGTACGGACGTTGCATGCAACGTCCCTACGGCAGTAGAAATCATATTTTTGGTTGGGTGATGGTATATTTTCGACAGGCTACCTTATCATGAAAAATCTGTGGACAAATAAATCCGTGCTTAGAAAGTCATCATCACCCTGAAGCCTGGCACATAGTTCATCTTCTGGTTCACCCCATAGATGATCTGCATATTCACACTCGCCGTAAACCACGGACGCACGAACATCTTATAATAAGCATCCACACCAGCCTCAAATCGACCTTCATACGCTCCAGCACCTTCGTTCAGTACCACACTGTAACCCAATTGATCTCCATGCCGATTGAAGGGGGATAGGTGAACAAATCCCACACCATATCCTGCGCGGTATTTCTGAATCATGCCGTTTCCTGCTGATGCCTTCAGTGTCAGGATACTTTTCTTGCTCAGTCCCTGATTTCCCACATAAGCCCATCCGTAGGCATTTCGCATCGGGTGATATTCTGCCGATGTGATACGGTCAAATCCGTAGCAGGTAAAGACGTGGGAAGAGTACAGGTTGTCCTTGGTGGGAATATTCCACCGAACAAATCCCTGGTAGAACAACGGCTGATTACTGCTGAAAAATCGGTGAGGCTCCATGATCGGGCTCTTTTCGTTCGCATTAACAGCCAGCGCACCAATGCTGACATGGTTGCTCAAATGAAACTCGGTCAGCATGCCAAAGCCCGTACCCATAGGTGGAACAGGGTTGGAGGTCATCGTTTTGCTGAAGAACGTCATTCGGTCCCATCCCGCATAGTTGGTGAAAAGCGTCGAAAAAAGCGGATCAATCTTACCGATAGAGATGTCGAGTCGATCATCAAAAAACAGGTTCTGAACATATAAATATTCCAGACTCAACGCATGCCCAGTTGCATCAAAGCCATTAACCTGACTGAAGATGCCCAAGTCTTTTCCAAATTGCTTGGTGTTTACCCCCGCCAAAAGGGAGTTTTGCTCCACCCATCCGTGCACCTTCATTTTGTAGTTTTTGCTTTCTATCCAGCTGCCCTTGTAAAATAGCCCGAGGCTATGGTTGAGGCTGTGGGTTTGTTGTGAGCCATTGAAGCCAAACTGAACCGAGCTACCATAATAGGAGAGGAAGGCGTGTTTCTTTTTGGAATAATTCCAGTGTTGGAAATTAGTCATCCGTCCCTTGTTTTTGGTGGGTTTTGGCCATTCTTGTTGGTGATCAAAAGCTTCCTGCAAATCGTTTTCCATGGCTTCATGAATTGAGGGGGAAGATACTTTGAGGCTGTCGGTATTTTGGGCATGCAGTGGGACAAAGCTTAGTATCACCCCTAAAAAAATCATCGCCCCTATAATCAGCCAATACAACTGGTTTTTTGTTTTTTCGAGTTTCATGATGGTAAATTTTAGGCTAAAAAAAAGCGGAACTTTCGCCCCGCCTTTCTTCAATCACTGCTTCACTATAAATCCAACAGGGTCATTTGTTTTTTGTATCCTTTATTTTTATAAAGCTCAGCCGTTTCTTCTTCGAAATTACTGACCACTCGGAATACCATTTCGGTATCATAAGGCTTGCCGATGAACTGGATCCCGATAGGCATGTTTTGTCCACTAAGTCCGACTGGTGCACTAACGACCGGCATGAAATTCAACAGGTTGAAAGGCATGGTATATAGTGTTCCGACAAAGGCATCGTAACGAACCCCCTCTTCTTCCACCGTATCTTTGGTGAAATCATAATCGGCAGGAATATGTGGGGTCGCTACCGTTGGGCAAATCATCAAGTCAAAACCTTTGGAAAACACTTCACGGTGGATTGCCGCATACATTCCTTTGATCATCAACTCGGCGTCAAGCTGCTGGTCTTTGCCATAATCCGCTTCAACCGTTGCCTTTATAAAGGTGGCTGCATAGCCCGTCATCTCTTCCATATCATTATAATAGGCCTGGAAACCGGCACCCATCGCACCACTCAATGCCAAGTTTTTGAAACCATTGCGAAGGCTGTCGGCGCTAATACCGAAGTCCAATGCCACTTCCTGAACCACCGCACCGCGCGCCTGCAAATCAAGAATCGCATCGTCCATGGCTTCATCTACCTCGCGGCTTGGCTTGGTGATGCCCATTCCGCCGACATAGGCAATTTTGACACCCTTCAAGTCCTGGTATTCGGTGGGGTATTGTCGGTTAGGCAATAAATTTACCCCATTTGGTGAGTGCCCGTTGATTACGTTGTGCATCATGATCATGTCTGTTGCGTTTCTTGCCATTGGACCTGTGCCAGAGAAGGGTGCCAAAGGAGTTTCGGTGAACACTTCGCCAAAGCAAGGTTTGAAGCCATAAAGTCCGTTCACTGAGGCAGGGATCCGAATTGATCCTCCCATGTCAGAACCTGTTGCCAAGGTAACATAACCCGCGGCCAGGGCTGCACCTGACCCACCTGATGAAGCACCAACCGAATATTGTGGGTTCCATGGGTTACGTGTTACACCCCAAGCTTTGGAGTGGGTAACAAAATTAAGGTATAACTCAGGAACGGTGGTTTGAATCAGTGGAATCACTCCGGCATCCAGCAGCTTCTGGGTAACATCATCTGTATAATCTTTGGGGGCATCATTCAGGTGAACCACAGATCCCATTGTTACTTTCATTCCTTTCTCGTGGTGTTCATCTTTGAGTCCAACGGTTATGCCTTCCAAAGGCCGCTGTGTTCCGCTGGCGTAGCGTTTCGCCGATTCATAAGCACGTTCACGTGCGGTTTGAAAATGCTGATAAGTAATCGCGTTGATTTCTTTGTTGGTTTTTTCAATTTGCTGAATCTGCGCCTCAACAACATCAATGGGCTTGATCACCCCCGTCTTAAATAGTTTTACCTGAACATGAGCAGGCATAAATGCCAGTTCCTGTTGTGAAAATTTACTGATGAATGGCTTGGCATGCGATAGGCTACCGATCATTAAAAGCATTATAACCAATGCGGCGTGAATAATTTTTTGATTTCTCATGTTGTATTTCTTTTCGTTCACACATCACTGGGAAAAGGACAGCGAAAAACCCTAACCGGGATTCACATTTTTTATTTTATTTAAAATTTGCCGCTCAGTATTTAGAGCTCATTACAACTATAAAGGGAATTTTTTTAGGTGGTTTAATCAGCTTTTTTCCCAGTAGTGGGAGAGCAAATGATGGTGAAAGATGTATGGAAATCCCTCGCGTTAACCATTGCGGGCTTTTGATTTGTTGGTTCAATTTTCCGTAACCACCATCTCGATCCAGAAAAATAACCAAAAAAATAATCCTCACAGCCAGACCAAATAAATACCCTAACATTAAGTAATGCTCACAGCTACTATCAAAACATGATTCCTATACGGTGATGATCTGATCGCTTTCTCAGCTATCGTGAAAGGCATCCATTAAATCGATATTCCAATTTTAATTCATACACACAAAATGAAAAAGCTAAATATACTGATCGTATTCGTGATGGCACTTTACTCCCTTGGGTGCTCAAGTTCCTATAAACTGATGGAGCAAACCGGCGCCCTTTCACCCACCGAAATGAAAGAGAAAAGTTTGATGGTTTTGGTGCTTTATCCCGATGAACAAATTGAAAGCCGCGTCGCACTCGAAAAGAGTGTAGTGGATCATCTACGATCCAAAGACATCAAGGCCATTTGCTCCTATCAACACCTGACTTCTGTTGATGGTATAGCAACAAATTTGGACAATTTGATGACTTATGTATCATCAAATAAATGTCATAATTTATTGATTTTCAATCCTATAAAATCTATCGATTACAATGAAGATTCCTACCATAACCAAATGGGTGTCTATCGTGTGCTTGACCTTAAAACAGCCGAATTTTGGGGGAGCGTAGGCGCTCTTGCCGAATCCGCCGAAGCCTCAAGATTTATATATGGCGTTTCGATGTATGACCTGAACAAAAAGAAAGTCACCTATCAAGCCAAGTATAAAATCAAGGCGCCTGCAGGCTATGACCTTGAATATGCCAAGGGGTATGCCAAAGAGTTTGTTGATGAGATTATTGGTGATTTAAAATAACTTGATTTGGCTTGCGCTAAAGGAGGCTTTATTCGCCCTGAACCGCGTGGCAGGGCGATTCTAAAGCAAGTTAAAAAAGGATCAACAAGCCTGTTCCTAAGGAGTAGGAGGGAAACAAATCAGTGTCAAAAGCCAAAGTCATAAAATCCGTTTCCAGACTGAGATCAATAAATGCAAACTTGGACAGCCTTAACCGTAGACCAGTCGATCCAGCAAAACTTACCCCCATCCCTTCTTGATATTCGGGGTTTCGTAACGAAAAAATATTCAATCCAAGATCAAATTTCGGCTGAATAAATTTTGAGGAATAAACGTACTCGAACCGCAGGGGTATTCGGTATAGCGACTGCTGATTTTGCTGAGAGGAAAACAACAGACCTGTTTTCAGATAAATGCGCTCGTTTGATTTTGGCAACCAAAAATACAGTAACCCTCCCTGTTCAGCATAATTACCCAGGCCCTTAAAATGGGTTGAGGCAAAATAGGGTTCAATCGCCATTATGAATTTTGCCTTCTTCTTTTCAAAAACAATGCAGGTCCCTTCCCCACATACTTTGTCGTTGTACTTTTTGGTTAGATGGGTCAGTTGTTTTTCGTTGGGCTTTCGCATACCCTCAATTTCCTTGTAGAGGTCAGGGCAATCCACAAAATAGTTTTTTAATATCCCTATATATTTTGTCGATTTCCTCTGATAGCTCTTGCCCTGTTGGGAAATCATTTCATTTTGAAAAGGTAAAGCCATCACGCTACTATCATTGCAGTCGATCAGATAATGAAAATCTTCCCAGTCCCGTAAAAAATAAAGCCCTTTCTGTCCTTTAACCAAATATTCCACAAACACCTTTTCGACCATCTCCTGCTTTATGAAATTTTTGGAGACATAAAACTTCCCGTCCTTAAAGGTGTAACCCTTTATCTCATAAGGGCTTGCGGTATTCTCTTTGCCGTCAGCATCAATATAGCTACACAATTGGCTGTTTTTGATATCTCCTTGATACCGTATTTTGGTTTCCAATGAATCCGATTTGAAATACACTGTCCCAGGCCGATACTCCTGAGCTAAGAGCACGGCAGGAGATAAGATAAAGCTAAAAGCAAGTAAGAGCTGATTGATCCTCATGGATAAAAAACTAATTCACCGAAATATAGATGTTTTCCCTCTAAATCTCTTAAAAATAGTTGAATTCGAAAAGGCCCCCATTATGGGCCTTCCCAACGCAAGGAGTGAAATGCTTCACTTAACTCACCATGAAAAATAGATAACAGACTAACAATAAAAGAGATAAGCTTACATTTTATCAATTATTCAGATTGCAAAATTTGGGGAAAATATCTATAATAAAATTCATAGTTGCCACAAGCAGACCGATCATTATTTGATGATTGAAATTTGCTTCCCTACTTTTGTCTGTTTGGCCTTATTGGGAGGGAATCGCTCGAAAATTCATAAAAAAAGCGATTTCAGAAAAAAATTAAATTTGATTATCTAATCCATACTACCGATAATTCCTTCATTTTCTTGAGAAAGAAAATGAAATTGCTGAGCTTATTTCAAAATTTGACACATTTAAAGGTTGTAGATATTAGGGACAAAGAAGTGGCGAAAAAGTGATGAATGGCGTTCAAGTGGCTGTCTAAATGGGGAATACAGATTTTAAGGATTTTTTGACAGGCTCACTGTACGCTCAATATCACGAAGACTCATGGTGGTTTCAGTATGTAAAATTAAAACCAAAGTAGTAATGACCCAACAGTGGCTGTGGCGCTTAATTTTTTTTATCACCATATTTAGACCCGACTTTTTCCCTCTTTATACTTCTTTTTCCAAAATCGGCACGGGTCTTAAACCTTTCGATTTTGTTGATTCGCCTTTTCTCTTTTAA
Source organism: Persicobacter psychrovividus (assembly GCF_036492425.1). NCBI lineage: Bacteria > Pseudomonadati > Bacteroidota > Cytophagia > Cytophagales > Persicobacteraceae > Persicobacter > Persicobacter psychrovividus. The sequence continues at coordinate 99,417 of NZ_AP025298.1, read as the reverse complement.
CTCATGCGGTTGATTTTTTTCTTCTTAGGGATTTTTTATTTAGTTGATAACTCAAAGCTATTCTGGTAAGGTTGAATGACGGTTTGGATACTCAATTTAACCTTTTTTTCTGGAATTGTATTTTTGTGAATTTTCGACAGGCTACGTCAAGGCCTGAAGGAAACGAAAAGTTTGTTGGGTGTAGAAGCAGGAATAACAACTGCGTAGGCCGTAGGTATGGAAGGAGGTCATAAAAATCAGTAGGTGGTACCGGGGTGATTTTTGCATAGGACAATAGTATGTTTTGGCGTTGACAGTTTTTGTATAAAGTTATAGCTGGTGCCGCCTTCATATGATTCGTAAGCTAATAAAAAGCATAAAGGTAATTAATATAGTTATATTTTTGTTTGATTATAAAACTGGTATTAAGGAAAAACAGGAATCATAGTAGCTATTTTTACAAGCATTAAACGAAAGAAGGAAATCAATGAAATATGGACAACGCTTAAGCTGATTCGGGATAGGATATAAGAGGAGACGACTGAACTGCCTCCAACCATGAACCCGACTATTTAGTGTTGTTCTGTGCATGTATGTTTTACTATATAGAGGTTTTATGTTCAACAAAATATTTTAGGGTAGTACGAGAGATCTGCTTCACGTATCGTTGATAAGCAACACCTCAAGAAAGTGAAGTGCAAGATTGCTCGGTAACAGAAAATCAATTAGGAATCCGGTCAGCGCTTTAATGTAAATTAACAGGTAATTATTCAGTGGCCATATTCATGGATTTTTTAAGCCTGGAATCAAATGCGCAACAATCCATTTAAACTCGCTAAGGTTTTACTTGATGAGTACCTTGAGCTTAATATAACATACGGTTTAAAGGAGATCATTCTGAATTATAGTTGTGTAAAATTGTCCATCAGTTGAAAGTTATGGAATTTTATTTATATAAATAAAAGGGTGGGAGAGGGTTGTTGAGTTCATTATTAATAAAATATTCACACAATAAATATAAAATGGATAAAATAAATCATTTTCATAATGATGAAATAATCCAAATCCCAAATATATAAAATTTAAAATCGATCGGTTTGACCTTTTCTATCGGCTAATTTAAATGTTGAATTTTGTCGGTGTAGGGTGCTACGGTGGGTATTAGGGGCAATTCAAAATCGTGTCATTACATATTTTTTAGTCATAATTTGGGTGTGATTATTTATATTACTACTTTAAAAAGTAATAGTTTGTTGATCTTCAAGCATTCGAGGAATAGGATTAGAATACGATTTCAGGGCTATAATGCTTGTAAGTATTGCCGAAGTTTATTTGTTCAGAAGGAGATTTAATCGAATGAACTCGCATTAAAAATTAAATCAAGTAGTAGTCCTTCCTAATGTGTACAAGGCTATTTAACTTTTATTATTATTGTAAATATAATATAAGTTACGAAAAATAGTGGTTGGAGATCAAACTAAAAGAGTTTATTTTTTTGCTAAAAATGCTTTTATTGTATAGATTTTCGATTACAAATACTGGTTTTCAATAAGAGTGGTGGTTGTGTTTACGAGTACTTCTAAGGGGCTTAATATCTGACTTAAAATTTTTTTGACACTAGTAATTCATAATTATTGTTAGGCAAATTGAAATGTTTTGATTGCCTTTTGATTAGGAAAATATTGTTTTCTTCTTTGTAAGAATATATATTTGCATCCATTTAAATTAATCAAGTAGGCTGTGTTTAGAGAGGTACATTTAAAGAATTTTAAGGAGGTTGTATTTGGTTACAATCAAATACAACTATCTGACGAATTTATTCAAAAGGTAGGTGACAATTTTAATTTTCTACAATCTTTTTCAAAAGATAAAGTTATATATGGTGTCAATACTGGCTTTGGCCCAATGGCTCAATATAAAATAGAAAATGGTAAATTAAGGGAATTACAATACAATCTAATTCGTAGCCATGCGTCTGGTGCGGGAGATATGTTTCCTGAAGTCGCTCTGCGTGCCATTATGTTCGCTCGTTTATGTTCTCTTGCTCAAGTAAAATCTGGCGTGCACCCCAGTCTGCTTGAGACTATAACTCAACTACTTAACCTAAATGTACTGCCTGTTATTTATGAACATGGCGGTGTAGGGGCAAGTGGTGACTTGGTTCAATTGGCACACTTAGCCTTATGCTTGATCGGAGAAGGAGAGGTTTTGTATCAAGGGAAGATTAGACCTACAGCGGAAGTTTTTGCTGAATTGAATATAGAGCCGATAAATATTTACATCAGAGAAGGATTAGCTTTGTTAAATGGTACCTCGGCAATGACAGGTGTTGGACTTGTTAACTTAGTTCATGCTTATAATCTTTTGGATATTGAATTGCAAGCTTCTTGTGTGATGAATGAAATTGTATCATCGTTTGATGATCATTACTCCAAAGAGCTTAATCAAGTAAAAGGACATTCGGGTCAGAACGAGATTGCCTCCATGATGAGAGAAAAGCTTTTAGGGGCCTCAAGAATTAAAAGTAGACATCAGCATTTATACAAAAAAACAGAGGTTGCTGAGTTTAAAGACAAGGTGCAGGAATACTACTCATTGAGATGTATTCCCCAAATTCTTGGGCCAATTTTGGACTGTGTCAAGCAAGCAGAAACGGTACTTTTAAATGAACTTAATTCTGCAAATGACAATCCGGTTATTGATTCGGATATAGAGGATGTTTTTCATGGGGGAAATTTTCATGGAGATTATGTTTCCTTTGAGATGGATAAACTTAAAATAGCCATGGCGAAACTGTCTATTTTGTCTGAACGCCATGTTAACTTTCTTTGTAACTCTAAGATCAACAACATTCTTCCTCCATTTGTGAATCAAGGTGTTTTAGGTTTAAATATGGGAGTTCAAGGGATTGTTTTTACGGCTGCTTCAACAACAGCAGAGAACCAGATGCTGGCCAATCCAATGTATGTTCATAGCATTCCTAATAATAATGACAACATGGATGTTGTGAGTATGGGTTGTAATGCAGCAAATATCACAAATCGAGTAATCAATAATACATATCAGGTAATCGCTATTGAATTAATTACGATGATCCAAGGAATTGATTGTTTGAAGGCGTCTGCTGAATTATCTAAAAGCGCACGTCAACTATACGGATCGTTACGTGAGATTACTCCTAATTTCGTTGAGGACATCATTCCCCATATCGAAACTAAGAAGATCGAACAATACATGCGCTCACTAATTTTGGGCAATAAACGAAATTAATTTTAAGCAGAAAATGGAATCAAAAAAGGTAATTTTAATTACTGGAGCATCGCGAGGCATTGGGCGTGCGACGGCTATAAAAATGGCAACTTCAGGAACGCATATTCTGATTAATTATCAGTCCAATATAGTTGCTGCAGAAGAAACAAAGTGCCTTGTTGAGCTGGAAGGGGCAACCGCTGAGTTACTCCCTTTTAATGTCAATGATGCTGAGGCGGTGGATCAAGCATTGGACCTGTGGCATGAGCAGAACCCTGAACTTTTTATTGATACGCTTGTGAATAATGCGGGTATTCGTAATGATACCTTGATGATGTGGATGAGCAATGAAAGTTGGGAGTCGGTATTAAACACCTCTTTGAATGGTTTTTTCTATTGCACACGCAGACTTTTGAAAAATATGCTGGTCAATAAGAAAGGTAATATTGTCAACGTTGTTTCTTTATCTGGAATAAAGGGCCAAGCGGGGCAAGTTAATTATTCCGCTGCTAAAAGCGGTGTTATAGGAGCAACCAAAGCCTTGGCACAAGAGGTTGGGAAGAAAGGAGTTAGGGTAAATGCCGTAGCGCCTGGTTTTATCATGACCGATATGACCGAGGATCTTCCGATAAAAGATTTGAAAAAGATGATTCCTTTGAACCGATTCGGTAAAGCGGAAGAAGTGGCCGACGCTATTTCTTTTTTAGCGTCTTCTTCTTCCTCTTATATTACAGGAGAGGTCTTATCGATTAATGGTGGGTTATATACCTAATTTATAACTGGATTATTTAATACGCATTTAGGAAATGCTCTTTCAGGGGAAATAATACTGAAGGCTTTGGTATAAGAAATTATTGGGCAAAAGTAATCCGCCAGGCGATTCACTTGTTGCGCCTAAACTTGAAAAACGGTAAAATTTTTAGATGGAAAATAAAGTGGTAATCACTGGCGTAGGCATTTATTCATGTCTGGGGACGAGTGTTGATGAGGTGAAGAAATCCCTGTTTGAAGGACGTTCAGGGATAGGCATCGATCCAAGAAGGATAGCATTAGGTTTTCAATCTGCTTTGACAGGCTTAGTCCCTAAACCGGAATTGAAAAAGCTATTGAAGAGACGCCAGCGTATCGGTTTGGGTGAACAGGGCGAATATGCCTATGTATCGACTGTTGAGGCCTTAAAAATGGCCAATATTGATCAGGCATATTTAGACCAAAATGAAGTAGGTATATTATTTGGAAATGATAGTTGTGCTCGGGCTGTGATCGACAGTGTTGATGTGTTGCGAGAGAAAAAGGATACGAGCCTGATAGGATCAGCTCCTTTATTTCAGACAATGAACTGTACGGTAACAATGAACTTGTCAACCATTTTTAAATTGAAAGGAGTGAACTTTACCATCTCTGGGGCTTGTGCAAGTGGTTCTCACTCTGTGGGAATGGCCTACACACTGATCAAGGCCGGCTTGCAGGAAATGATTATTTGTGGTGGCGCGCAGGAGATTAACGCTGAGTCGATGGGAGCTTTTGATGCACTTGGAGCTTTTGCAACCAATGAGGACCCGACAAAAGCGAGTAAGCCATTTGATAAATACAGAAGCGGACTGGTACCGAGTGGTGGTGCTGCGACTTTAGTGTTGGAATCTTATGAGTCCGCGGTAAAACGAGGAGCAACTATTTTGGCTGAGGTAGCCGGCTATGGCTTTTCCTCTAACGGGGATCACATATCAGTACCTAATGTTGACGGCCCAGTACGGGCGCTGAATAAAGCCTTGAAACAAGCCAAAATGCGTGCTGAAGAAATCGATTACGTCAATGCACATGCCACTTCGACCCCTGTTGGTGATGGAAATGAAGCCAAAGCTATTGACGAAGTATTCGGGGCAAAAAAACCATTTGTAAGTTCCACCAAGTCAATGACAGGCCATGAGTGCTGGATGGCAGGAGCGAGTGAAGTTATTTATTCACTCATCATGATGAATAATGATTTCGTAGCTCCAAACATAAATTTTGACGAGCCTGACGAAGACTCTCAAAAATTGAATATAGTAAGCAAAACAAAAGAAACAAAAATTAATGCATTGTTGACTAACTCTTTTGGATTTGGTGGAACAAATGCGGCAATAATTTTAAAAAAATATGGAAAAGACGGAACTAATTGAGAAAATAAACATCTTTTTGATCGAGGAATTTGAGGTTGAGGGCGAATTGAATGCTGATGAGTCTCTGATGGAAGCCTTGGATTTGGATAGCCTTGATTTGGTAGACCTTGTTGTTGTGATCGAAAAGAAATTCGGTTTTAAAGTTAAGAGTGAGGACTTTGAAGGAATCCGTACTTTGAACGATTTTTACGACTATGTTTACCAACGTACACAACATAATTCATAAGGAATGAGTAAGTGGTGGAGTGGTAAAAGTAAAGGTAATCCGTTGGGTTATAAAATTTTCGTTTGGTGTTTGGATGTTTTTGGCTTGCGGTTTACTTATTTGATTTTAGCTATGGTGGTATCCTACTTCTGGGTATTTGCGCCGAAGGTTTTTATTAGTCAATACCGCTACTTCAACCAGCGCTTACATAAAAATCCATTCAGTAGTGTTTTTTGGGTTTTTCGTAACTACTTTTCCTTTGGGCAGGTCATTTTAGATAAAATCGCCATGCTTTCAGGCCGAGGGGGTAAATTGAAATTTGAATTCGACGGTGAGGAGCATTTGCAAACGATGGTCAATAATGGTAAAGGCGGAATACTCCTTGGGGCACATATTGGCAATTGGGCCGTTGCAGGTCAATTGCTTAAGCGCATTAATGTAAAAGTTAATGTAGTGATGTTGGATGGGGAAGTTGAGAAAATTCAGTCTGTAATTAATCAACAAACCATCGAGCAACCCTTTAATATCATCCCACTAAAGGATGATTTGTCGCATGTGATAATGATCAAGGAAGCACTTCGTAACAATGAGTTTGTCTGTATCCATGGTGATCGATCTTTATCCGAAAGTAACACTGCGGAAGTTTTATTTATGGACGCAACGGCTCACTTTCCTTTAGGGCCTCATATTTTGGCGGGTAAATTTAATGCACCCGTTAGCTTTGTATTTGCCATGAAATCGACCCTGTCGACTTATCACTTTTACGCTTCAGCTCCTCAGTCATTTAAATTACCAAGACAAGCGGATGCAAAAAATAATGTTTTAATGCTTAGCCTAAACCGTTATGTTTCAGCATTGGAAAGCACATTATTGAAGTACCCACACCAATGGTATAATTATTACAATTTTTGGAATAGATAACATGAGTGATTTAAGATCCTACGGGAATGATAATAAATCAGCTGTTCAGGCTAAATTTGATGCTCAGAAAATAGCTTTCGGCCCGATGATGTTTCAGGCAGCTATATCTTTGAGAAATTTAGGTATACTTGATTATTTGAAAAAACATAAGACGGGTAGTCAACTTAAGCAGATAAGTGCCGATTTGGGCGTTTCAAAATATGGGTTGACGGTCTTGCTCGAGGCAGGTTTGAGTATGGAAATGGTCTATGTTCAAGAGGATCAATATTTCCTGACCAAAACCGGTTTATTCATCCTAAGTGACCCTTTAACCAAAGCTAATATGGACTTCACACAAGATGTGAACTATTTGGGCATGTTCAATCTTCAGGATTCTATTGAACAAGGAAAACCCGTAGGGCTGAAAGTGTTTGGTGAATGGGATACTATTTACGAAGGTTTGTCCTCATTGCCTCCGAAGGTTCAGAAGTCATGGTTTGATTTTGATCACTATTACAGTGACAATGCATTCCCGGAAGTTCTGAAAATTGTTTTTGCACATAATGTTAAACGTCTTCTTGATGTAGGAGGAAACACCGGTAAGTGGAGTATTCAATGTGCGAAATATAATCAGGAAGTCGCAGTTAATATTCTCGACTTGCCAGGGCAATTGGAGATGGCTCAAAAGAATATTGAGGTAAATAACCTTCAAGATAGAGTAAGTGGTGTTGCAGCAAATCTTCTGGATCATAGCCATGAGTTCCCTAAGGGGTATGATGTGGTCTGGATGAGTCAGTTTTTAGACTGTTTTTCAGAGCCAGACATTGTATCCTTGCTTGTTCGTGCGAAAAATGCCCTATCCGATGATGGCTGTGTTTATATCTTGGAAACGTATTGGGATCAGCAAAAATACCAGGCTTCGACCTATAGTCTTCATGCGACTTCCTTATATTTTACGGCACTGGCAAATGGCAATAGCCGAATGTATCACTCTCAGGACATGTACGAGATGGTTGATCAAGCAGGAATGAGGGTCGTTGAAGAATTCCAGAATATTGGAATATCTCATACCTTACTTAAGTGTGCTAAAAAATAATTGAAGATGATTTCATTGAATTCAGCGGTAACGGATTTTATCCCTCAAAGAGCGCCATTTATTTTCATTGACAGGTTGGTGAAAGCTGATGAGCAGATGACTAAAACAGAGTTTTCTGTTCCCTATCAACATATATTTGTTGCTGATGGCCAACTGATTGAAGAGGGGCTTATCGAAAATATGGCGCAAACAGCAGCTGCAGGCGTAGGTTACCGACAGCTTTCTGAAGGTAGAGAGGTTGGTCTTGGCTTTATCGGCGCCGTTCAAAAGATGATTATCCACCAGGCTGTTCCAGCAGGGAGTAGTATATATACCGTTGTTCGTGAGGAAACTACATTTGCAGGTGTACATTTAATTAGTGCGGAGGTATATGATTCACAAGAAGATCACTTGATCGCTAATGCTCAGTTGAAAATCTTCCTAAAAGAAAATGGCTAAAAGAAAAACGAAAATTTATCCTACGACATTGGTGAGTGTATGCCGGGTTCCCGTTAGGTTCAGTGAAGTGGATTCTATGAGAGTGGTCTGGCATGGCAACTATGTCAAGTATTTTGAAGACGGACGAGAGGCTTTCGGTAACGAGTTTGAGCTTTCATACATGGACTATTTTCATAATGAATTACTGACTCCTATTGTCAAGTTAGATTGTAACTATAAGCAGTCGCTCCGTTATGGTGATATTGCTGAGATCACGACCCGGTATATGGCTTGTGATGCCGCAAAAATATACTTTGAGTACATGATCAAAAATGCTGAAACGGGTGACGTTGCCGCCACAGGTAGTTCCTGTCAGGTATTTATAAATACAGATCAGCAGCTACAATTGACCTCTCCTCCATTTTATGAAAAGTGGAAGGCGAAGTGGTTATCAAAATAAACTTGGGTAAATGTCAGTATATATAAATTATCGGTATGCGCTAACAGGCCTTGGCGAAGGAGTGAATCATCATTTTGATCAGATTCTAAAAGGGGTGTCTGCAATAAAGAAAATCGACGACCCTCAATTTGCTCATCCCTTTTATGGCTCAATGATTCCCTCTTTCTTTTTGGAGGGCTATTCATACGATAGTCGGTGCTTTAACTTACTGGCACGAGCAATTGACCAACTAAAAAATGATTTTCCCATAGATTTACAATCAGCAGACACGCTTTTATTGGTGGCCACCACTAAAGGGCCTATCGATTTACTTGATACCACAAAAGAGGTCAATGTGATCAAGGCCATGCAGTCTTTTTTGAAATCAGCCTATCAACCTAAAAACACACCGGAGGTAATTTCTCTGGCCTGTGTTTCGGGAATTGCTGCTCTGGATTGGGGAAAGCAGTATCTGGAGGCAAGCCTGTACAAGCAAGTTATTGTTATTGGTGTTGATATCCTGTCACCATTTGTCGTCGCTGGTTTTCAGTCTTTTCAATCTTTGGAAAATGGTATATGCAAACCATATGATAAAGACCGCAAAGGCTTAAATATCGGGGAAGCCGTTGCGTTGGCAGTGTTAAGTAAAATGGATTGTTCTGGTAAAGATGTCCAAATTATCGGGGCGGCAGGTAGCAACGATGCTAACCACATCTCCGGGCCATCACGTACCGGGGAAGGGCTGATGCAAAGCATGGACAGGGCAATAAATGATGCTGGGATTACCACCGAGCAGATTGATGCAATAAATGCTCATGGCACAGCAACCCCTTATAATGATGAAATGGAATCAAAGGCCATGGGATTGTTGAAGATAGATCATAAGCCACTGAACTCGCTTAAGGGATATATTGGTCATACCCTTGGTGCTTCGGGCCTTGTGGAGAGTTTGATTGGCAGCGCACAAATGGACAACCGTTTGGTGCTCGGCACATTTGGGTTTAAAGAGATGGGGGTTTCTATTCCATTAAACGTAAGTGAGCACGCAGCCACAACAAAGGTCAATATTTTGTTGAAAACCGGCTCTGGTTTTGGTGGTGTAAATTACAGTGTTCTATTGAAAAGAGGAGGGCAAAATGACTGAAGTAACAACTGTACATTTAAGAGATGAAGAGTTATTAGGCGTTGGGTTGGAAATAAAAAACGATCAAATCTCCTTTAACTCATTTCTTAAGAAAATATACCAGCAGATAGACGGGAAGTATCCGAAGTTTTACAAATTCGATACTTGTTCCAAAATGACCTATCTGGCCGCGTTCCTACTGTTAGAGAATATGGTCACTCACATGGATCAATTGTCGATTATTTTTATGAGTACCGAAGGTTCTGACCTCATAGATCAGAAGCATTTGGCAACCATTACTGACCGAGAGCATTATTTCCCGAGCCCCGCCAATTTTGTTTATACGCTTCCCAATATAGCTATTGGAGAGCTTTGTATAAGACATAAAATTAAGCAAGAAGGCATATTTTTTATTGACGAAGAATTCGACCAAAGGAAATCATTTTCACGGATAAGTATATTATTCAATAAAAGTAATATTCAATGTGCTTTAGCCGTTTGGGCGACCCCAAGTCAGAAAACATTAACAATGAGCCTGATACCTAAGGCTACATTTAGTGAAAAAACAATTGATAAAATTTTTAAAAAAATTATATAAAAATGGACACGTTTAAAATTAAACTTAAAGAGCAACTAATAGAAGCATTGAATTTGGAAGATATGACGCCAAAGGAGATTGAAGATGATGCTCCTCTATTTGGTGATGGATTGGGTTTAGACTCCATCGATGCACTTGAGTTGATCGTTCTCTTGGAAAAAGAATACGATATAAAATTGGCTGATCCTGAAAAGAGTCGTGCGGTCTTTGCATCGGTAAATACCTTAGCATCATTCATTACAGAAGAACAAGGACAATAGTGAAAAATCCTAAAGCACTTGTGGTGGGGATGGGGATTTGTTCGGCAGTGGGCATGAACCCGTCGGAGGTATGGAATAATTTATCTAATGGTTTCAGAGGAATATCCACTGTTAAACATTTAGAGACCTCCAAAGATATTTTAGTTGGCGAAATAAATGCATCCAATTTAGAACTCGCAAGTGCGTTAGGTATTTCTGAAGGGCAATACAGTCGTACTTTTTTGTTGGGGTTTCACGCGCTCAAACAAGCGATCAGTGATTGTGAGATTGACTTCCATGCTGAAAGAGTCGGCTTGATTTACGGCAGCACTGTGGGTGGTATGGACCAGACTGAAAAGTTGATCAAGCAACATGGATGGACGGTAGGCGAGCCTATCGTACCTATATATTATCAACACGATTGTGGCGCTTTTCCGGAAATGACTCAAGAAATTCTGGGGATCAAGTTTGATTATATTAATACGTTAAGCACTGCTTGTGCCTCAGCGGCGAATGCGATTATTCAAGGAGCTCAGATGCTGGAGTTGGGTCTATTGGATAAAGTGATCGTTGGCGGTGCGGATGCTTTGAGTCTCTTTACTGTAAATGGATTCAGTTCTCTGATGATTATGGAGCAGGATTATTGTAAACCCTTTTCTCGTACGAGAGCAGGCTTGAACTTAGGAGAAGGGGCAGCTTTTCTGGTGCTAAGCGCTGAGTCCACGAAGTCATATGGTGCAGTTAGCGGTTATGCGAATCGATGTGATGCTTATCATCAAACGGCAACATCTCCAAATGGTGAGGGCCCCTTTTTGGCCATGGAAGGAGCCATAAAAAAGGCTGGGCTGACGGCTAAATCCATTGATTATATCAATACACATGGAACGGGTACCCCCAATAACGATGCAACTGAATTTGCTGCGATGCAAAGAATTTTCGGAGATGGTCAAGTACCTGCCTTTAGCTCTACAAAGTCCTATACAGGTCACACTTTAGCAGCTTGTGGGGCAATTGAGGCAGTTATTTCTATGCTTATGTTACAGCATCAGCAATTGATAGGGAATTTTGAATATTATGAATCTGAGATTGAAGGCTGCCATCCGCTGGTAGGGCTTCAAAATGCCACTATCGAACATTTGCTTTCAAACAGTAATGGTTTTGGGGGAAATGATTCATCCATCATCTTTAGTAAAGTACCTGAACATGGAGTTTAACGGTTTATACATCAAAGCGGCAAATGCAATCGGTATTTCCAATAGCTTTGCACTTGAGCATATCTCTGCACTTGAAAAGCCAGATAACCAGGATTTTCAAGCCATTAAATTTAAAGATTACCTCTCTGTAGGGCGCTTGCGTCGAATGAGTCAGATTTTGAAAGTAGGTAATGTAGCGGGCATTACGACAGTGAATGAGGCCGCATTAACTTGTATTGACGGGGTAATCGTTGGGACTGGATTAGGTTGTTTAACGGATACGCAAAAATTTCTTAATCAGTTGATTGAGCGTAATGAAACTGCCTTGTCGCCTACAGCCTTCATACAAAGCACACACAACACCTTGGCTGGCCAATTGGGAGCACACTTTAAATGCCACCAACACAACCAAACTATTGTGCAACGTCAACAGACAATGCAAAATATTATCATTGATGCTTATTTGCAGTTACAAGGGCCTTCAGAAAAAAATATTTTAGCAGGTACTGTCGATGAACTTACAGAATATTCAGCACAGTTAATTAAGAAGGTTGAAAATAAAGATGCACTATTAGGGCAGGGCGCATCATTTTTTATCTTGTCAAACCAATCCAACGACACTAAGGCTGTCGCTATTGATTCATTGGTGACCAATCAATATTTTGAAGAAGTTAAATATGATTTCAACGCCAAGTATGGCCACAATGCATTGGTGTTACGAAAGGCAAATCAAAATGGAGCAACACATACTTACGAGGATTATAGTGGAGCTTATTGGACATCCAATGGATTTGGCCTTTGGATGGGCTATCGCTTATTGATGCACCATAAGGGGAGTATTTTAATTGAATTGATTGAAGATCAAGCTTATCTGATTTTGTCATGCGATTAAACCACTCCGTATCATTATTTCTACTTGTAACAGGGATTATCGGTAGCTTATTACTAATAAATATTCATCCTCAGATGGGGTGCTGCTTATTTGGTATTGCTCTATTGGTCTATTTTTTACTGAACCTGTATGGCGTGTTAAGTCCCTCATCATCATTCTTTACCGCTGTGATTAGCAAGGGGAATAAGGAGCGCGAAGTTTACCTCACTTTTGACGATGGCCCTACTGAAAATAGTGCAAAAATCCTGGATTGGCTTAAAGAAAATCGAATTACGGCCGTATTTTTTTTAATAGGGAATCAAGCCAAACAGCAACCGCTTATTGTCCAGAGAATGATCGATGAAGGGCATATAGTGGGCGCTCATACGATGACTCATCGGTGGGATTTCCCCTTACGTCGGCCTGATAATATTGCAACCGAAATTATGAAAGGAGTAGAAGTAATCCCTTGTACTGTTGAGTGGTTCAGGCCTCCATTCGGCGTAATCAATCCATTGGTGGCTTTGGGGGTGAAACGGACCAATTTAAAGATAATGACCTGGAGCCTAAGGACTTTCGATGGGGTAACTTTTGATAAGTACAAAATAATACAACGATTAAAAAAGGTGAAAGGAAAAGATATTATTCTTTTTCATGATACCAACGATGATATTATTTCTTTATTGGATCGTTTTAATGAGATTATTGATCAGAAAGAACTAACCTTTGGCCACCCATCATCTATTGGTGATAGCATTTAGAAAAGACAATATGAGAAAAATAGGATTACTAATATACGTTATTTTTGGATTCTGCTATATAGCAAATGCTCAGTCAGATCAATTTAAAAAAGTTGATCATCCTGTAGAATTAATAGATTTACTTCAGCAAAAAACAAGTGGAGTAAATTCGATTGAATCAAGTTTTACTCAGCACAAGCACTTGAGTTTCTTAGAAGATGATGTGGTTTCTAAAGGGAAATTCGTATTTAAAAAACCAAATAAGGTAAAATGGGAATACTTGACCCCGGCCAGCTATCGAATTATCTGTAATAATGAGCAGATGGTAATTGATGATGGTGTCAAGAAACAAATATTTTATGAGAAGGATAATCAGTGGTTTTCATATATGAACAAAATGATGTCAGGATTTATGACCGGTAAAGTATTTGATATGGATGATGCCTTTGATAGTCAATATTTCCGCCATGACAATTTGGTGAAAGTAGAGCTTTTACCTAAAAATCCTTTGGTCAAAGAATACCTGAAGTCTGTATGGGTATTTTTCGATCTGAATAAGGATTTTGTTACGGTTCTTCAGCTAAATGAAATAGGGCAAGATTATACGAAAATTATATTTGAAGGTCAGGTATATAATCAAAAAGTAGATGAAAAAAGTTTTATGGATCAATAGCCTGTTATTGTTGATGCTGACCTCATGTACTTTAAAGAATTATCATCAGTTCAAAAGGTGTGACACTTTAAATCAGCAGGTCTTAGATGTTGATGCCCAGGAGTTTGGAGAAACGAATGTTTTTGAAATAAGCATGGATATTTATAAGCACCATTTTAGTGGCTTATTAGTGATTAAAAAAAAAGAAGACCAAGTCTACCGATTGGCGATGATTTCACATATAGGTTTGTCAATATTTGATATGGAGGTGAACAAAGGCCATGCAAAGATTAATCATATTATACCCGCTCTGGACAAGAAAATGATCGTGAAGCTGTTCGAAAGTGACTTCACCTACCTTTTTTCCCCGTTCAGTGAAGGCGTTGTAAAATCAATTTATAGTACGAATAAAGACGATGTACTTCTATATAAAATTAAAGAGGGTAAGGAGTTAAATTATTATTTTATTCGAGCGGGAAAGATTGCTCAGATTGATAATTGCAATTCATTATTTAAGTTAAAATCATGTAGCTTAAAATATATTGATAATACCCTACAAAATGTAAATATTCAGCATTTTGGACTAAAGATAAAAATTGAACTGAAGAGACGCTCATAAATGAGAGATTTATTTATATATCATAAAATAGAATTAAAAGAAGATACACTAACCGCTCAGGTGAAGGTGAATCATGAACATTGTATATTTGATGGTCATTTCCCTGAGCAGTCCATATTACCTGGTGTATGCACCATATTTTTAATCAAAAACTGCCTTAATAAAGTACTAAATAAACAATTTCATCTGAAACAGATCAAACAAGTAAAATATACTAAAATGATCATACCTCAGCAGGAAAGGGAATTAACCCTTGCATTAAAGTTGGTGCAGGAAGAGGAGTTTCTTAAAGTGAGAGGAAAGGTCTTGGATCAGGATAATATAGCGATAAAATTCACAGCCTTCTACAATTAGAATTATGATATTACAATCTCTATTTGATAGGTATAAGGTATGTGTTCTCATTCCGACTTATAATAATGAGCAAACACTGGCCGCGCTCATTAATGATGTGCTTTCATACACCTCAGATATTATCATTGTTAATGATGGTGCTACGGATCAGACGGCTGAAATTTTAAGTACCTACCCTTTACTCGAAATAGTTTCCTATCAGCCAAACAAAGGCAAAGGATATGCATTAAGAAAGGGCTTTAAACATGCGCTCAATTTAGGTTATGAACGTGCGATAACAATTGATTCTGATGGGCAACATTATCCGGAAGACTTTATTCAGTTTTTTGATGTACTGGAGAAACAGCCCGATGCACTCATAGTCGGTGCGAGGAATATGACCGTTGAGAATGTGCCATCAAAAAGCAACTTTGGGAATAGATTTTCAAATTTTTGGTATTTTGTTGAAACGACTGACCGATTGAGTGATACACAAAGTGGTTTTCGACTTTATCCAATTAAATTAATCCAAGATATTAAGTTTGTTGGAAACAAATTTGAGTTTGAAGTCGAAGTGTTGGTTCGATCAAACTGGAAAGGTATTACCGTTACTGAAACACCCGTTAAAGTCTATTACCCTAAACAAGAAGAAAGGGTGTCACATTTTCGACCTGGCAAAGATTTCTTTAGAATATCGGTATTGAATACTGTTTTGACCACCTTGGCCTTGCTTTGGTATCTTCCTTTAAAGTTTATCAAATCATTGAGTGTCGAGCGTATCAAAAGTCTGATTGTTTCAAATATCTTGGATTCGGGTCAATCTAACATGAAAGTCAGTTGCGCCATTGCTTTTGGGTTATTTATGGGAATTGTTCCTTTTTGGGGCTTTCAGATATTGCTGGGTTTGTTTTTTGCTCATTTGCTTAAACTCAATAAAGGAATCGTAGTGCTCTTTTCAAATATAAGTATCCCTCCAATGATTCCATTGATAATCTTTGGCTCCCTTCAATTAGGCTCGATGATCTTCAATGGTCATTGGGCAACACTAAGCTATTCATCGGATTTGTCTTTGGAATCAATCTCCAAAATAACACTGTCATACGTCATTGGTTCCTTTAGTTTGGCGTTTATCGCCGCACTTATTGGTTGGGCAGTAAGCATGTTCCTTTTGGTATTGTTCAGGCCTCAAAAAAATAATATTACGCATGGATAAGATCCTTACTTTTATGGGCAAGAAGAAGGGGTGGGTTTTAGGCTTCATTTTCTTAATACTTACTTTTTCCGCCTATCGGCTAACAGTTATTAATTTCCATGAGGACATTACTGAGATGCTCCCTTTTGACAAAGGTGATCACCAAATTATTGATGCCCTAAAACATGCGAAAATATTAGATAAGTTTATTCTGGTTATTGACCAGGACAGTAGTAATCTCTTCAATAACACGCAGTTAACTCAGGGAGGAGTGTTCTTTGATGCCCTTTTAGAAGATAGTACGATTAATAATCAGCTGATCGGAAAGCAGAGCCATATCACTGGCAATGAAATGGATCATTTGATGAGCTTCGTGTATCAACATTTGCCAGTATTCCTTAGTGATGAAGATTTTCAGGAACTTGAATCAAAAAGCAAACCAGACTCGGTAAGGCAGGTGATTCGTAGAGGATATAAAACGCTTATTTCGCCAGCGGGATTAGTTAGTAAAAAATATTTTCTGAAAGACCCTTTTAGTTTGGGATTGACCGCCTTGGCGAAATTTAAGTCCTTGAAACCGGATGATCAGATTACATTGGAAAATGGCTTCCTGACATCTAAGGACAAATCCAAAATATTTTTCATATTGACGCCTAACTTTGAGGCGAGTGATAATGCAAAAGCAGAAAGGTTTCTGGCATTAATTAATGAAAAGATCACTTTAGCGAAAGAAAAATATCCTCACCTTAGAATTCGCTATTTCGGAACACTTCCGGTCGCCTATCAGAATGCAAAACGCATTAAAACAGATGTGATGGTGACTTGTAGTCTTGCATTAACGGCGTTATTTGTTCTTATCGGCTTTTTATTCCGAAAATGGTATTCTTTGTTTTTGGTTATACTACCTCCAACGATGGGTGCCTTAACAGCAATAGGTGTTCTCTCTCTTTTTGAACAAAATATATCAGCTATTTCACTTGGTGCGGGTTCGCTAATTTTGGGGATTACCATTGATTTCTCACTTCATTTTCTGAGTCATTATTTCTTCATCGGTAATAGGAGAAAGACACTCAAAGAGATTTTTATCCCTTTATTGGTGAGTAGTTTAACGACCACCACAGCTTTTTTCTGTTTATTCTTTGTCAAGTCGAAAGCGATGCAGGATTTAGGGATGTTTGCTGGGGTTTCTGTATTCTCCAGTGCCATTTACACCTTGCTCATATTACCATTGTTGGTGAAAGATAAAAAGGCAACCATCGGCATTAATTTCCCGCAGTGGTTACTGAAAAATATTGAATATGCTTTTCATGAATCCAAAGTGTGGAAGATGGTGATTTGTGGTTTGACCGTGGTAGCGGTTCTTTTCTATAAGACACCCACCTTTGATCATGACCTGAGTAATATGAACTACATGACGGAGGACCTCAAAAGTGTTGAGGCAGATTTAAATCAAATGAGTAACCTCGTTTCCAAGTCGGTTTATGTAGTGAGTGAAGGCAAAGATTTTGAAGAAGCTCTTCAGCATGCCGATGGATTTAGAGAGAAATTATCATCAGCCATACCCAAGAATACTAAGATCACACACATCTCCTTGACAAGTGTGGTCCCACCCCTTGCTGAGCAACGACAGCGAATCGCTCGCTGGGAAAAATTTTGGCTGAGTAATGGTCCCGCAATTCGATCGCAAATTATTGAGACTGCTTCTGATTTAGGCTTTCGCCACCAAGCTTTCGCTAAGTTTGATCAGATACTTGAAAAAAAATACCAAGTAATTGGTTCGCAAGAACTCAAACACACTCCTGGCTTTACATTTTCTGATTTCTTTGCACAGGGTAAGGAAGCTACCTATGTCTATGATTTGCTGAAAACCAAGGATTTAGATGCTGTTAAATCGATTACCGATCATTGCCCGAGCAGCTTTGTATTGAACCGTTCGAGCTTGACTTCTAAAATGGTTACCATGCTAAAAGACGACTTTTCAAATTTACTCTACTATTCTTCAGTTGCTGTATTTTTGATTCTGTTGGTTTTCTATGGGCGAGTAGAATTAGCCTTAATTACCATTATCCCGATGATGGTAAGCTGGCTTTGGACCATCGGATTGATGAATCTGTTTGGGATAAATTTCAATATCTTCAATATCATCATCATCTCCTTTATTTTTGGTTTGGGAATTGACTATGGAGTCTTTTTGACCAATGGTCTAATGACGGACCGAAAGAATGGAACGAATAATTTTAAAGCATTCAAACATTCTATTTTCTTATCTGCAGTAACTACACTTTTTGGTATTGGCGTATTACTTTTTGCCGAGCACCCTGCTTTGAAATCAATAGCATGGGCCTCAATAATCGGCATTACCACTGTATTACTTTTAACTTATAGTATTCTACCGATCTTATTTCATTGGTTGGTAGGTACAGGGAAATATAGTCGTAAGCTTCCTTATAAGTTAAGTGACATGTTAATGTCATTATTGACCGGGACTGTTTTCATACTTGGGAGTATCTTATTAAGCCTACTGACTTTGATTTTGATGATTCCGATAGGCCCTAAGCCAAAGCGCCAAAAGCTTTTTCATTGGTGTATACAAAAGGCAATGCTGGTAGCGAGATATTCGTTGTTGCATGTGCCTTTTAAATTACATCCTTATCACAAATCATTATTTGATAAGCCTGCAGTGTGGATCGCCAATCATCACTCGATGCTTGACTTGATTTTCTTATTATCGATCAGTCCTAAGTTTATTGTGGTTGTAAAAGAATGGGTTGTGAATAACCCACTCTTTGGAATGGTTGTTCGATTTGCCGATTTTATTCCGGTTCATCAGGGTTACGACGAGGTAAAACCCATGATTGACCGCAAGATTCTGGAGGGCTATTCGATATTGGTTTTTCCTGAAGGTAGTAGAAATAGGGGGCAGAAGCTGAGTAGGTTTAAGCAAGGGGCATTCGTGATGGCTCGTGAATTAGGCCTGCCTGTTGGCGCCATTGTTACGCGTGGTTTTGGCGCCGCTCACCCCAAAGGGCAAACATGTGCAGTGGCAGCAAGAATGGATATGCAAATATTTCTGCCCGTTGCGCCTACTGCAATGGGACAAACTCCTCGAGACCAAGGTAAAAATTGGCGAAAATTTTATAATGAGAAAAATAGCCAACTTGCACAACTCCCAGAGATTGTGAAAAATGAAGCGATGTTGATCACACAACATTTTTTATACACCCCACCGATTGTCTATTGGTATGTCAAAGTAAAATTGCAATTGGAAAATAACTATTTGGACTGGATGAAATATATCCCACAAACAGCCACGATCTCTGATTTGGGCTGTGGGTACGGATATACCGCCGGCCTATTAAAAAGGCTGTCTGCTGAACGTGCGGTTTATGCTTATGATTATGATCAAGAAAAAATAAAATACGCTCAAAACTGTTTGGGTAACCATTTGGATATTGAGTTTGATTGCGTTGATTTAGTGGAACTAAGCCCGAAATATTCTGATGTAATCATCATCAAAGATGTATTGCATTACCTGACAACCGATCAGCAAAGCAAACTACTTGGCCGATGTATAAAAGCATTGAAAGAGAACGGAAAGCTGTTGATTCGGGAAGGAAATGCAACTAAGGAGCAATCACATAAAAAAACGGAACAGTCTGAACGGTGGTCTTCAAGAATTGGGTTCAACAAGCGGAAGCAACCATTTCACTTTATAGATCAGAATTTTATGATGAATTTTGCTCGACATTATGGAAAGCAGATCGAGGTAGTTCCTCAATCAGAAAAGACATCAAACACGCTTTATATTATTTATTAATGGAAAAAGAAAAATACGACTTTGTAATCATTGGAAGTGGAATCAGTGGTTTGTCATGTGGTCTTATTTTATCCAAAAAAGGGTACAAGGTCGCTGTTCTTGAACGTCATCATAAGATTGGGGGGTGCTTGCAAAACTTTCGTCGAAATGGTGTTAATTTTGACACCGGTATTCACTATGTCGGCAGTATGGAAGAAGGGCAGGTTATGCACCAGTGTCTAAAGTATTTTGATGTACTTGATAAAATCCATTTAAAAAAAATGGACATAAACAGTTTTGAAAAAATATGTTTTAGGGGGGATGAAAATGAGTACCCTTATGCGGTTGGTTTTGACAACTTTATCGATCAGTTATCGCCATATTTCCCTGAAGAAAGAGAAAATATCAGCAATTTCATCAGGGAGATCCAACGGGTGTGTAATGAATTTCCAATGCACAATATGGAAGTTTCACAAATATCCACAGAAGCTACGGAGCAGTTTTCTACAACGGTCGATGCATTTATAGAGCAGTATATCACTGACCCCAAACTAAAAGGTGTTTTGGGAGCGACCAACTTTCTTTATGCAGGTGAGAAAGGGGTTTCCCCGAAATTTCTGCATGCCTTGGTTATAGGCTCGTATATTGAAAGCGCGTATAAATTTACGGGAGGGTCTGCGCAATTAGCCACAGCTATGTACCAGCAGATCAAGAAACATGGTGGTAAAGTGTTTCGTAACGCGGAAGTTATAAGCTTCGAGACCGAAAATCGACAGATCAAATCTGTTCATTTAAAAAATGGTAATAAAATACAGCCTAAGAATGTAATTTCCACTATACACCCCAAAAAAACTTTGGATTTTTTGGCCGATGGTACAGTGCTAAAAGCATACAGGAACAGAATTAAGAATCTACCTGAGACCCGTTCTGGTTTGGTGATGAATATTAGACTGAAGCCAAATAAGGTACGCTATCAATCTCACAATACTTATTATTTTAAAAGCGAGCGTGTTTGGGTAAACGAATATCAAAAAGAGGAATGGCCCGGCTTTTACTATTTATTTACATCTACTGAAAGCGATGAACAGGAATATGCGAGTTCAATGACGGCAATGACCTATCTTGATTTGGATGAAATTGAACAATTTGAAGATTCAAGTATTGGAAGTCGTCCAGTTGAATATGAGGCTTTTAAAGAAAAGAAGAAGGAGATCTTCTTGGATTTGATTGAGGAAAAGTTCCCTAAGCTTCGAGACGCTATTGAAGAAATATTTATTGCAACTCCTCTTACTTTCAGAGATTACCTAAACATACCAGACGGAGGGCTCTATGGAATCAAGAAAGAGGCTGAAGGTGCTTTGCGATCCACTATTTCACCCAAAACAAAGGTGAAAAATTTGTACTTGTCAGGGCAGTCAATAGGTGTACATGGGTTAATTGGCGCTACAATGAGTGCTATTGTTACCTGTGGGTATATTATTGGACATGAAAATTTGGTTGAGGAGATTCGAAATGCTTAGATTAATTTGGAAAGGGTTGAAGCGGCTGACGCTGGTATTAGTAGTGACTCTTCTCGGTATATTTGGCTACATTATGAACGCATATAAATACTATGCTTATAAATCAAAGACCTACGAAATACATAAAAAATATGAGTTGGATACCGCCCAGTCAGGGATGGTTACTTACGGACCAAATTGGGAGTACCATAACCAGTGGGGGGTAACAGAAGTTTATGTCGAAGGCTCAGCTTTAGAGAGAGGAGATGCAATTGGTGCTTTAACGCAGGATCAAATCAGGCGTCAAGAGCAGGTGTTTATTGATCAGATCAACACCTTGATTCCTTCGACGTCTTACCGCAATTTACTCCATGCTTTGATTCGGCATTTCAATAGAAAGCTGGAAGAAAATGTTCCTGCTGAATATCTGAAAGAAATTTATGGGCTTTCACAATACGCATCCAGTGACTATAATTTTATAGGGGATAAATACCATAGAATACTCAACTATCATTCTGCTCACGATATTGGGCATGCATTGCAAAATTATATGTTGGTAGGCTGTACCTCATTTGTTGCCAGGAACGAAGCTACAGCAGACAGTAGTTTGCTCGTAGGTCGTAATTTTGATTTTTATGTAGGAGATGCTTTTGCAAGAGATAAAATTATCCTTATCGAAAAACCAGACAAAGGCTACAAGTTTATTTCTATTACTTGGGGAGGTATGATCGGTGTACTTTCTGGAATGAATGAGAAAGGAGTTACGGTTACCTTGAACGCGGCAAAATCTGATATCCCTACGGCCTCAAGCACTCCGATATCAATTATTGCACGTGAGATCCTACAGTACGCCTCAAGTATCGACGAAGCATATGCTATCGCCAAAAAACATCGCGCTTTTGTTTCGGAAAGTTTGTTGATATCAAGTGCTGTAGACCACTCTGCCTCATTAATTGAAATATCCCCCAATGACATTGACATCGTTCCCATGACGAAAAGTACATTGGTATCAACCAACTTTTTTCAAGGGGAAAAACTAGGACCGAACCCAAATAATATTGAGTTCAAAACAATGGGGTCGTCCTTGTATCGGCACCAACGTGTGGAAGAATTATTAAGAGAGGATCAACCATTGACCTCAACAAAAGTGGCTGAAATCCTCAGAGATAGAGCAGGTAAAGGAGGTGAAGATATTGGACTGGGGAATGAAAAGTCGATTAATCAGTTAATTGCGCATCATGGAGTTATATTTAAGCCAGAGCAACAACAAGCCTGGTTTTCTACTGCTCCCTATCAGTTAGGTGAATTTATCAAATACGATCTTCACCATATTACTGCCTTCAGTAAGGATTTTAAGCTGTCCGAAAATAGCGGAGTAAGTGATATCGCCGAAGATCCATTTATACACACGGCAGCTTTCCATAATTATGAGATTTACAGAAAAGAAAGATTGAAAAATATTGATTTTTCATCTAAAGAAAAATGCCAAGTCTATATTAGCTTGAACCCAAATAGTTATGCTCCCTATCTAAAAATAGGTAATTACTTTTATGAACATAAAGACTTCAATCGAGCTGTAGAATTTTATCATAAGTGCCTGAAGCATGTTGTAGAAAATAAATACATAATTGCTGAATTGAACAAAAGAATTAATGAATACGAAAAAAAATAATCCCAATTGGAATATCCCATCGGCACACTATAATTCAGACCATTGGAAACGAGATCAATTGGCAAGTCTTCAAGAAAGCCTCCGATTTATTTTTGAATATTCACCTTTTTATAAACAAAGGTTGGGAGAACAGCAACTTCCTTTAGGTTTTTTACAACAAATTTCTGACCTGCAAAAGTTTCCAGTCACTACTAAAGAGGACTTGCAATTACATAATGAGGACTTTTTTTGTGTGGAAAAGCATCTGATTAGGGATTTTTGTACTACCAGTGGAACCCTCGGTGAGCCTGTGAACTTTGGACAAACTGAAGCCGATTTGGAACGCTTATCTGAAAATGAACGACTAACTTATTTAAGTGCAGGAGTTACTCTTCATGATGTAGTACAGTTAACCACTACTATGGATAAGCGTTTTATGGCCGGACACGCTTACTATTTGGGAGCAAGAAATTTAGGTGTTCCCTTTATACGATGTGGAATGGCTCCTGTGAGTTTGCAGCTTGATACTATTGCTCGATTTGGAACAACGGTTTTGATAAGCGTTCCGTCGTTTATTTTAAAGCTAATTCAATACGCTAAAGATGAAAACATAAACCTTTCCGAAACCACTGTCAAGAAGATAATCTGTATAGGAGAGCCTGTCAGAGATCAGTATTTCGAGTTAAATACACTTGGTAAGCTCATTCATGACCAGTGGGATGTTGAGCTTTACAGCACTTATGCATCAACTGAAATGGCAACAGCCTTTACTGAATGTAAACACAGTAAAGGAGGCCATTTATTTCCTGAACTGATCCATATTGAAATACTCGATAAAAATGATCAGCCCGTAGAGGAAGGACAGCCAGGAGAGGTTTGCATTACTACTATTGGTGTGGAAGCAATGCCATTGATTCGTTTCAAAACTGGGGATATTGCTATTTTACACACCGAAACATGTGATTGTGGTCGTACAACGCCACGACTATCTCCGATTATAGGTCGAAAAAAACACTTACTGAAATTTAAGGGAACTTCTATCTATCCAAATTCTATATATAATGTACTGAACAGGTTCGAGGATATTGATGATTATATTATAGAAGTATGCTGCTCTGAAATAGGGCAGGATCTTGTTCGTATTTTGTTGGAGAATACGCCAAAAGTGATCGCCTTACAGTATCATATTAAACAGACTTTGCAATCTGAACTTCGTGTCCTTCCTGAGATTGTTTATATTAATAAGAGTGAAATAAGGAAAATGAAGTATCCAAAAAATAGCCGAAAACCAGTGACATTTATAGATTTAAGATAAATATTTATGAATTATAATTATTAAAGTAGGAAATGCTATTTGATGATGAAAAAATAAATTGGGAATTAGTTTTTTTCATACATAATACGGTTATTGTTAATATTATTAATCAAATATAGATTGTAATAATCGGAAAAAGACTATTCAATTGTTTGATATTAATTTAAATTTTTAACTTTATAAATTATGAGATTATTTTTTGTACCCGCACTACTTCTATGTTTATTTAGCTCTTTCACCGTAAAGGATAGTGTTGGGCATGGCAGACCCACAGCAAGCGAGGTTCGAAGTGCAAATGCTGGTTTATCAGCAGGGGTAAAAGTATTTTTAACATTTGAGGATATATCAGGAGAAGTTAATGTCAATGGGGACAATGCGGTAGAAATGTTAGCAGATTACTTATATGATCGTACCAATTGCACTATCGTGGATGACGCAAATGCTGCAGATTACATTTTGAAGTTAAACGTCATTGAGAAAAAAATGACATATCGACGAGCAAGACTTGTTGTCTTAACAACTGAAGAAAAGGAGATATTCAATTCTGATTGGAAAGTAGGATCAAGTGATTTTTATAATGGATTTTCTGGATCAAGACAAGCAATTAAGCGAACCTTGACTAAAGGACTTTTTAAACAGTATAAAAATATTTTAAAGTAATTTATCAATTACGACTGAAGGTTAATGGGGAATTATCCCCATTAACCTCTCTAAAATCCCCAGTCTATTTAACATAAACCTTATTATATAATCCTTTGCATCGTCCTGAATACAGTTGGTAATACTTCAATAAAAGACTATAAAACAACCTATTCACAAAAAGGAAAAAAAGAAATAAAAATTTTCTCAAAATAAATTCGGTCACTTGCTCAACGTTTCTGTGTTGAACTTCCTTGTAATAAGGAAATTTTGGCGCAGTATAAATTTTTCAACCCATCACTTCAACGTCAGTTATAAGCTTATAGAACCAAACATCACTGATCATGAAAAAGATCTTCCTACTGCTCTCCGGTATACTTTTATTGACAACAACAAACCTGATCGCACAAGAATCCCAAACCAACAAACCTCAACTGTCCCTCGATGCTGAACTGGGTTTTCTCTCGGTACTCAGTCACCGTGTGCAGTTCGGTCAAGACGGTACCTACTTTAATTATGTAGAAAATGGGGGGCAGGATGTGCTTTTCCCCTTCACCAGATTTTCGATTACTTTCAAGCCTTCCCCAAAAAATCATTGGGTGTTTTTGTATCAACCCCTTCGACTTGAAAGCAGTGAGGTGTTAAATGATGCCATCCGTGTCGATGGGCAGACCTTCCCCGCAGGCACACCGATGAACTTTCTTTATAACTTTCCCTTTTTCCGACTAAGCTACCTTCGTATTTTAAGTGATCCAGATAACGACCTTCGCTTTGGGATTGGGGCGAGTTTACAGATTAGAAATGCAACTATTAATTTTGCCTCTGCAGATGGCACTTTATTTCGAAGCAACAGAAATATAGGACCAGTTCCCGCCCTAAAATTTAAGCTGGAGAAAGACTGGGCAGAATATTACTTTCTGGAACTGGAAGCCGATGGGATGTATGCCCCAATCAGTTACCTGAATGGTAGCGATAACAAAACGATAGGATCGATTTTAGATGCCAATGCTCGTATGGGGTATCAGGTCAATAAACAGATGGCTACTTATCTGAATGTGCGGTATCTGGGCGGTGGCGCACTTAACGAGGATGAAAATGATTATACGAAAAACTGGCTAAATTTTTTGACCGTTTCCGTGGGCTTTAGATTGACATTATAGACTGATTCTCCCCTTGATATGACCGGCCTGAGGGTAGCATCATTTGTATTTATGCTGACATAAAAAAGGCCACACCTATTGGTGCGGCCTTCGTGGGTGTGGTAAGTGTCTACTGTTTAAGTAGTGTGGTGATTATGATTTTTTGTTTCTGGTGTTTAGAGGTGGTTTTCCAAAACTTCGAGGTTGTTGAAAATCTGGTAGAAGAAGCCGATAGATTTGGCATATTCATCTACAAGGATACGCTCATTTACACCGTGGAAACCTTTGAACTCGGTGGTTGATTCAAGCTGAATCGCCGTGATGGTATATACATCAGGGGCAAAATCTTTGGCCTGGAAGTGTTTTGAGTCTGATCCGCCGACCACAAAGAATGGTGATACGATCAAGTCATTACCCCAGATCTGACGGATGGTTTTTTCAAGGGCTTCATATCCTTTACCGGTAGGGTCGGCAATGTTTGTTGCCGGTGTGGATGCCGAAATATCACGGATGGTGATGCGGTCATCTTTGATGGCTTTTCTGATGTGTTCAATGATCACCTCTGGGGTGTCGCCTGGCATCGGGCGGAAGTTCACCACAGCAGTGGCCGTAGGCGGCAATACGTTGTCTTTGATTCCGGCATTGAACATTGTGGTGGCAATGGTGGTATGAAGCATCGCTCTTGTAACTTCATTTTTGGACATTTCATCGATAAACTCCTCTTCCATTGGCGTTACTTCACCGTCTTTCCCAAAAGCTACCGCTGCATAAAGTGGCTGTTTCTTTTCATCAAGTTCCGGTCCCATATAACGGTACTGGTGACGTACGGCAGGGTGAATTTTGTAAGGGAACTGTGCTTCCTCAAGCTTGGTGATGGCTGTGGCCAAAATACCAATGTTGGATTCTTCCGGTGGCATAGAAGAGTGCCCACCGATACCGTTGATTTCCAGCTCAAGACTGATAAACCCTTTTTGAGCAATACCGATCAAAGCCGTATTGTCTTTAATGCCCGGGAAAATTCCTGGTGTCAGTGGTGCAGACTCATCCATTACATAAGCAAATCTTTTGATGCCCCGCTGCTCCAGCACATCAGCAATATGTTTGGCGCCTTCATTTCCGCCCACTTCTTCATCCTGTCCGAAAACAAAATACATGGTTCGTGTTGGCTGCCATCCTTCTTTCAATCTCATTTCTGCGGCCTCAAGAATGGCGTGAATCTGGTTTTTATCATCCAGCACCCCACGTCCCCAGATATAGCCGTCTTTCACTGCACCCGAGAAAGGGTCTTCTTTCCACTGATCCCTTGAGTCTTCCGGCACAGGAACAACATCCTGATGGGCGTAAAACAATGCCGGCTCCAGACTTGGGTCGCTGCCTTCCCAGGTGTAAAGCAAGCTGTAAGGGCGCGGGTTACCGAGCAGTTCCCTTTTCAGATGCTTGTGCACATTCGGATAAGATTCCTTGATAAATGCATGGTAATCATCAAATGCCTGGGTATCAAAATCCTCACGGTCCTGATTGGAGATGGTCTTGAACTGCACGGCTTTCGACAGTCGGTCCACGGCTCCATCAAGATCAACATCAACGGTAATCTGCTCAATGCCCTGCATCTGCATGGAAGTGAAGTTTTTCAGCTCGCCATCCTGGGCGAAAGATGCCTTGGCGCTGGTCAGCAACACGAAGGCGGATAGAAGAAGATGTTTGATTTTCATATTTTTATTGTTTTGATCGATGTATTTTTTTTATTCCCAGGAGATAAGCGATTGTCGTTATCCCCTGATGACCTTACAAATATGCAAGCTTTCTCTGGTAGTTTGTTTGCATGTTCAGTTCAAGCTTTTGCATAAAATCGGCAAACAGATTTTTTATTATTTATTGCCCTGAAAAAGGCTATTCAATTTTTCAAATGGGCAGCTATAAAACTTACTATCGCCTCCATAAATTGAATCATCTGTCGCGAGACTCCGTCTCGTGACTTAATCATGACCCGGTTCCATGACTTGCTCATGACTTAATCTCGCAACAAACTGATCGCATTAACATTTGATCAGAAGGCATATTTAATCATCACCTGCCAGCGGGAGGCATGTCCTTTGGCGCCGTCCAGATTGGCCACATTTCCCCATCCGTATTCCACACCGGTGGTGGTTTGCTTGTCAATATTCCAGATCAGGTTGGCGTGCCCCATCAGTCCGGTGTTCAGCGTCGGCTCCTCACGTTCCGCAAGCTCGC
The DNA here is from genome assembly GCF_036492425.1 of Persicobacter psychrovividus. Lineage (NCBI taxonomy): Bacteria > Pseudomonadati > Bacteroidota > Cytophagia > Cytophagales > Persicobacteraceae > Persicobacter > Persicobacter psychrovividus. Next base: position 71,142 of record NZ_AP025298.1, on the reverse strand, counting down.
CCCTTTTCAGGTAGGCCACCGCCACATTTGCCGATACTTTCTGCGTGATTTTGTATCCGCCACCAAGGGCCAAAGTAATGGCTTCTTCGGTGTCGAGAGTACCGTCAGGGTTCAGTACTGCCCCCTGATCCGTTCCGCCGAAAATAAGAATCTGATTGGTGAGTCCTTTATTATAAGCCGCGTGCCAGGTACCAAAAAGGCGGTCCGTGATCATCTGCCGGCCATTGAAAACCAGCCCATAACCTATCGCTGTGGCGTTGGGTCCCTCTTTGAGACCATACCATCTGACCTGCTGCATTTGTCCGCCGAACATCATCATGCTGCCATCTTTTTTGTTGTTGGTAATGCGGGCAGAGAGCAGTGGCATCACCGGCATGGTTTCTCCGGCGAGCTCATAGGGGTTGTAAATACCACCCAGGCTCGGCATTTCGAGTGCCACACCATACTGCCAGGTTTTGTAGAAATTCTGCTCGTAGCGCACCTGCATCGACCGTCCGCCGAACAGGGCATCACCTGCCGAGAAATCCATGATGAAAGGGAAAACCCGTAGATCCGAAAGGTTGGTCCAGGTTTGTCCGATCAGCAGGTTGCCGTATTTCACAAAAGCATGACGCAAACGCGGCACCCCGGCATGCAAAGACTCATCGAAGAAATCAAACTCCATGAAAAATTTCAGGTCCTTGCCCAGGCTTGTTTTCCTGCGGATATCAAAGTTGAAACGGGTTTCACGAAGGTGCATATTGAAGAACGGCCCGGCATTGGCTGCAGGCGTTCCGTGTACGGGTATCTGCCCCATGAGCAACTGATTCCGGCTTCCTGCCCCGGTGAGGTCGTAAATGGCATCCAGACGGAAATACCCGCCAAATTTCATGTACATATCCGTACCGGGCAATTTCCATGCACCAGGGAAGTTGGTCGTCATCACGCTGTCTTCCTCGGAACCCCTGAGGTTGTGGAAGTTATTTTGCGCGGCCACATTTTGCTGCAAACCAAACAGCAGCAATAAGCTCAGGGCAAGTTTGAAAATATTTGACATTATTGATCGTGATAGATGTTCGAAATTAAATTACCAGGGCAATGGAATTACTGGTGCAATCTGGAATCTGATTTGTCCTTTCGGGCCAAAACCTTCCGGCGCGGCCACATAGTGCCAGTACTGCACACTCAGTCGGATCGGCATCTTGCCAATGCGTGTTACCTTGTTGACCCCCGTTCCGACCGGCAGGGTCAGGCGGCTGCCCTTCGCTCCATTGTGGTTGTAGGCAAAGGTGGGTTGCCCCTGAATTTGCCATCCATTTTTCAGGTTTACCGTGTAGAAATACTGACCCGCAGTGATGCTCGCCCGCTCGCCGTTCATCGAGGCAGGCAACATTGGGCTACCCATTCCGGCGCTCATGGCCAAGCCCATATTCAGCGGCGAATGCATGCCCATCTGAGTGGCTTCCACAGGATCGAGGGTATTCAAACTCCAGGCGTGGTTGATCATCACACCGGCAACCCCCCATTTGAAAATCTGTGCGACCATAAACTCAGGTCCCATGGTGGTGAATTTCGAACGCAGTTGCTCATCCGTAGCCGTAGGGAAGCCCCCAAACACCCCGGCAATGGTAATCGTTTTTGACGACCAGGTTTTCCCGATGGCAATATCAGCACTGATATTCCCAAGGTTAACCCCTTTTTGCTCGAAGCCTCCATCGCCATAAACCGGCTGACTGATCACCAATGGAATAAGCGGACGCACGAAAAGGTTAAGTCCCGGCGACAACGGAATCGGGAGACTCGGCTGAAAATTGGCCACCACACCAAACTGCTGATTGGCCCCATTGAGGGTACCGCTGTATTGAATAAAATCTATGGGAACGGCGAAAGTTCCGAGCGTAGTGTTCGGGTTGGCCAGCTCTTTGGCAATTCGCTCTTCATCGTTGTCTTGCGACTCCGCAGCTTCCTCCTGGGCCATGGCCGGCACGCTCAGTAACAGGGCGGTCAGCAGAAAGAAACCACCGCGCAAAAGCTTATTAAATTTGATTGTAGATAGATTCATGCTTCATGTATTTTTTGGATGAGTATTGGGAATTGGGAAAAAATGATCCTCTGTTTCATTTTGTGACTTCCGCCTTCCGACCTTACAAAGGTGCATGATTCCGGTGGTTTCTTGTTTGCACGTTCAATGCAAGAATTTGCATAAAAATGTCAAACTTAAAAATATACGGCTTCAATGGGTATTGATTATTAGCCTAAGGATAGACCTCAGCAGAAAAGAAAAAATTATTCATATGAATAGGATTATAAAAGGCTTGGTTAATGATTTTTACTAACTATTTTCATTAAAATTTAATATAAAATATTTAAACATGCAAGAATCTCCCTTAGCGCTTCAATAACTTCCTCAATCCATCTTTAATTCAGTTGGCATGATCTGAAAAGCGTGCTAATCAACGCCGCGACAATAACCATTGATGATTTGTTCACATCAGGTAAATTGGCCCATAAATAAGTCCTTCAACTCCAGCCATCCACCAAAATGTATATGACATTCGAAAATCTGTATAAGGATTTTGCCTGACTTCCTACCGACCTTTGTCATGTGCTCATTAACAGTTAAACAAAAGTCGAAATGGAAGCGAATCAATTTGGAAAACAAGGATGGACCCCCGAAAGGATAGGAGACCTCAGAGGTAAAACATTTGTTATCACAGGTACAACGAGTGGTACAGGCTATGAGGCTGCAAGGATTTTACTTTCAAAAGGGGCAACGGTGATGATGCTGAACCGCAACCCCAAAAAATCAGCGGATACCATTGCTGCATTGAAGCAAACATTAGGAGAGAAAATTGATGTTTCGGCCATTGAAATGGATTTGTCAGATCAGGCGTCAGTCAAATATGCAGCCCAACAGGTGAAGGCTTCGGTGCCTCAGATTGATGCCTTGATCTGTAATGCGGCCATTGCTCAGGTGCCTTCCCGTGTGCTGACCAAGGATGGTTGGGAAAGTCAAATGGGCACCAACTATTTCGGCAACTTCACCTTGCAGGCATTGTTGTTTCCATTGATAGAAAAGTCAAAAGGACGGATTGTAACGGTGGGAAGTATGGGCTATGATATGGGACTGAAGACGATCAAGTTCGACGATTTAAATTGGGAAAAAGACTACACTCCCAACAATGCTTATAGCCAAAGCAAGCTGGCGCAGATCATGTCGGCTTATGAATTACAGGACCGATTGAATGCATCTGACCATTCGGAGGTGAAGGTGTATGCCTGCCACCCTGGATCGTCAAGAACCAACCTGATCAGTACAAATGGCAGTTTTATGATGAAGGTGATTTTTGGTTTGATGAAATTATCTCCACTGACCCAAACGGCAGAGAAAGGAGCCTACCCTGAATTGATGTGCGCTACTGAGCCTGAGCTCGACCCTGCGGGTTTTTACGGCCCAACAGGTCGGAGTAATTGGGTTGGTGCTGTTGGGGCACACCCGATTGAACCACATGCAAAGGACAAAGCCATCTCAAAAAGATTGTGGGAACTTTCGGAAAAGGTTACAGGTATAAAGTGGAATGTTTAAATTAGGAATATGCAGCATTTTAAAACTCTACCCGATTATTTTGATTATCTAAAACTGCCTCGGCCAGAGCACCCAATGTTAAGTGTTCTCAATGCCAAAGGCGAAGGTGTTTTGCCCTGCGCCATTGAAAGCTCCCCGCCCATCACCAATGACTGCTACTCGATTAGCCTAAAAAAATATGTGCACGGCGACCTGAACTATGGGCGTACGAAATATGATTTCACCAACGGGGCGCTGATATTTATCGCACCAAGGCAGGTTCTGCAATGGGACAATAATGTCATTTTCGAGCAACAAGGCTTTTCAATAAATTTTCATGAAGACTTTCTGAAGGGAACCGACCTGGCGCAACAAATCAAAAAGTATGGTTTCTTCTCCTATTCGATCAATGAGGCTTTGCACTTGTCTCCCAAAGAAGAAAAACAGATCACATCGATTGTCGATAATATTGAAATGGAGTATCAGAACAATCAGGATATTTTCAGCAAGGAAATCATCATCTCTCAACTGACGACTTTGTTGAAATATGCGAATCGTTTCTATGAAAGGCAATTTATCCATCGAAAGGAGGTATCGAATGACCTGCTGGAACAATTCAACCAATACCTGACGACCTATTTTGAATCAGGGCAATTGCAGGAGAAAGGCATTCCGAGCATAGAACATATTGCTGCGCAAATGTCGGTTTCCCAACGTTATTTAAGTGATATGCTCAAAAAGGAAACAGGTAAAACCACCACAGAGCATTTGCATTTGCACCTTATCGGCGAGGCCAAGAATGCGCTGCTACAACCCCATAAAAGTATTGCCGATGTGGCGTATGAGCTGGGCTTTGAATACCCGCCCTATTTTTCACGCTTATTCAAAAATAAAGAAGGCATCAGCCCAAGTGAGTACAGAAACAAATATAAATTGAATTGAGAAATGGACTTATTGAAATTATCAACCGACTGGGCAAGAGCGGAAGTGTTCTCTGCAAAATTTTTTATCCTATTCGGCCTCTTATTTATCTTGGCAACCATCGGGTTTTATCAACTGGGAAAAACAGAAGTCGCCAAAGCCTATGTTTACCCTACTTTGGTTGTGGGAATTTTACTGACCATCATCGGAGCAGGACTGCTCTATGCCAATACAGAAAGAATCCGAACTTTTGAGGTGGCCTACCGCACCGATGCCAAAGCCTTCCTTGAATCCGAAATTGATCGGGCAGAAAAAACAATCAAGGAATATGAAACGGTTGTCTTTACTGCCATCCCGATCATCATTATCGCCTGCGCCCTGCTGATCATCTTCCTCAATACTCCCACCTGGAGAGCGATAAGCATCACCACTATTGCCATGATGGTTTGTATCCTTCTGGTAGATGGCACAGCGCAAAAGCGGATCGCTGAGTATCATGAGCAGCTGTTGAGGATTAACAACAATTGATCGGTGGCAAGGGCTGGAATCACCTTTAATTATTGTAATTTAAGGTATCAACTTTTTAGTCCAACTTAGCTCATTGGTTATGCGAATTAGTCACAAAATTTTAATCTTCTTTTGCATTTTCTTATCCGTTCATGCTACTGCCCAAAATATAGGGATCATCCATGATAAAGATGGGTACACCAATATCAGATCTACTACGCGCCCTAAGTCAAAGATTGTGGGTAAAATTAACGAAACCCAACAATTTGTATTTTATTCGTCAGACACCACCAATTGGTGGAAAGTAAAACTAATAGATAAAAAGGGCTCTTCCAAAGAAGGCTTTGTCCATAAATCAAGAATTCGAGCACTATATCAATCCGAAAAAATCAAAGAAGTTCGCTACCATCAGTACGGAGCAACAGCCTCCAGCTTTCGCCTGATGAAAAGAAATATCGACAGCAATGATTTACCTGATTCTTATTTAATAGAAACCATTGACATCCGTGGTAGAGTATGCGATTTAATATTTTTTTGGGAAGGAGAGATCGTTAGTAACCATTTATGCTATTTACCGCCATGGATCAAGTATGAATACCCTAATGACACCACTATTATCCACCGTAATTTCGATTCAAACGGCTCCCCATACTCAGATATAGAATGTGAAGTTTGGCATCAGACAACCTATCACCTAAACTCAGAACAAACGAAAATAATCAAAGTTAATCGTGAAGTGAAAATCGACACTGCGCAATACTTAAATGAGTACGGTTGGGATAAAGATCTTTTGTTTAATGTTCTGAGAGAGATGAATCAAACAGAACCAGGGCTTGGGTCGATTGAAGACTATAAAAAATCAACCGCCAAACTCAATGGAAAATTCCCTATAGGAGAGGAATTTAAACTGTATAAATACGGAGAACCTGATTTAGAATATGAAGAGATTAAAGCCCTCCTATTCAAATAACTACCCTTCAAAATCAACTAATACCATTGTGTTTCGGTGAGATACTTTAAGTAATTAGGACACAAACTCAACCCATCCATTGACGAAACAAAACACTCAGAATGACATTTTTATCAAAAGAAAAAATTTTATACAACTATATATATTTATCGGATTTGGTCTTTATTTCTCTATCACTAAAAAATGCTAAACATATTCAATATTCGCATCATAGAATTCACAGTAGCATCATTATGTTTCCATTTTGGACATCACTAAACCTCATTTCAATCCCTTTCTGCTATTCTCTTTTTGGTGCTGAATATTATATTGCTTTCTTCATCATCAATGGCTTAATTACTTGGGTTTTCGAATTTTACTTGGACAAAGAGCATGATAAACTAATGTTAGACAAAAAATACCTAAAGCAACGAAATAACTACTTTAAGGAATTTCAAAAAACAAGGAAAGGATGGAAGTATAGATTCTTTAATGAGTATATGCTCCTATTTTCATACTCTTTGTTCTTCTTATCAATTTTACCCCTTATTCATTAATCGATTCAACCTATGAGAAAATCAATATTTACCTTCATCCTGTTGGCCAGTTTGAATATCACCGCAAATGGTCAACAACAAACCTTGCGCCCATTAAGAGATTTAATAAACACCATGGATCCAGGGTGGGCAATAATTGAAGGCTGGCTTAAAACAGCAAAAAATGACATCAAAATACTACCTAAAGAACAAATAAAAGCTGACTCTGCACTGTATTATACTCAAGTAACCTCAAGATCTCTAATGGGTGCTATAATCTATGAAAGCGGAGGAATTTTAGTAGATAATGGATGGCTAAGAATACTTGGATCAGGTTCAAAGGAATTAAATAGAAGCCTACCCGAATGGAATAAGGGAAAGTCATTTGAGAACTATGGCCAAGCTCCAGCATTTCTGCTCATTGCAGATGATGTAATTGGAGGAATGTATGCCATAAACGGTGGAGCTTTCGGTATGGCAACCAGAGGAAAGGTGTACTATTTTTCACCTCAACATCTGAAATGGGAATGCATTAACATGAGTTACTCCGAATTTATCCACTGGGCTTTTCACCAAGATCTAAATGAGGTTTATGAAGAATTACGTTGGTCAGATTGGAAAACAGAGGTAAAATCAATCAGTGGTAATCGAGTGATGTTCTTTTACCCTTTTCTTTTCTCTGCTTATGACAACATTGATGGACTTAACCGAAAAACGGTTCCGATAAATGAAACATGGCAATTTTACATGAAGCAAACTAAGCAATAGATAGGGGTTTGTTTCTTAATATAAAGGTCTATTATTGTTAACCTTTTCAATAATAGACCTAAATGTATTTAACTTTTCTTAAGTGATATTTTTTAGATAGAAATTCACTGTAGCACTATACTCATCAAAAAGCACAAACCACCTCTTTCCCCTCAAAAGCAACACCCATACACAAAATATCCGTATGCCCATGAGCTTTGATTTCATCCAGATAATCCCTGTCATGGATTTGTTTTAAGGCATCTTCGGCAAGAGATTGCAAGTCGCCTTTGTCATCTTTGTCTTTCTTCTTGAATTCCAAAATCCACGCTTTTGGATTGGAAGTATCTTTGGGGTAAAAATAAATATCCGCACGCCCGTAACCGACTTCTCTATTCGATCGAATATGGTAATCCTTGTCCAAATGCGCCAATAAGCCCAACATAAAAGCGTGATAGATTTTTTCGCTATTGCCTTCTTTGCCGATATCAAAATAACTGAAAGATGTTTTTACATATTGCGCCAAAGCGTCGGCAAAAGTGTTGGCTCTTTGTTCCAACAAAGCCTTCATCAAATCAGTATCCCCAGCCTGAGTAACACCATTACCCAAATAACCTTCGAGCATACGGCGAAACATGAGCTCAATTTCCTTGTTCGGGATGCGCAATTTATAGGATTGAAAATGATCAAACACCTCGGCCGTCAGGTAACCACTGAAAAGCAAAAGCCCCAATACGGTCGCATTCTTTCCTGCGTATAAATCCTTGAACACCGTAAACTCTTCAATCGAAGTCGTCACCTTCTTCCCTTTCAGCAAATCGAACAATACATCCTGCGTCTCCTTATCTGCCTTCGGCAAAATTTCCTTGATCAGATCATTGGAGGAAGTATTGACCCAATGAGGCTTCAGTCCATCTTTTGGATGTGCCACATAATTAAGAATCGACCACGGATTGTAGATCTGAGTCGTTCCTCCAAAGGAATACCCATTGTACCATTCAGCCACCGCATCACGATTTTCAGCAGAACCCGCATCATCCAATAGCTGATCTACCTCTGCCTGCGTCAGACCGAATCTTTCCGAAAAATTGGCATTGAGAATGGAATAGGTAATGATATTATTCAGTCCCGAAAAAATATTCTCCTTCGCTACGCGCAAGATCCCCGTGATGGCTCCTTTGGTCAGGTTTTCATTGTCCTTAAATCCCGCTGAAAGGAAATTACGCATAAAGGCAATCATCTCATCAAAATAGCCATAGCTGTAAGAGGCGTGGATAGGTGCGTCGTATTCGTCGATCAGGATAATCGGCTTGGCTCCATAGTGAATATTGAGCATATAACTCAGATCAGCAAGAAATCTTTCGACCTCCAACCAGTCCGTAGTTCGTCGAACGATGCCTTTTAAATAATCAAGATCAAACTCATCCAAAGCATCCGAGTTGAGTAATGCTTTAAATTGACGGCGGATCAAATTCCCCAAAAAAGAAATAAACTTCGCCTTGAAATCTTCCATCGAAGCACACTTCAATTCTTTGAAAGAAAGAAAAATCACAGGATACTTCCCTTGGTGTTGCCATGCGTCAGACTTCTGAATCGCCAAACCATCAAACAGTTTGGCATTCTCTTCGGCTTCCTGCACATCATAAAAATACTTCAGCATACTCATGTTGAGCGTCTTACCAAATCGACGTGGACGAGGAAACAGATAGGTTTGTGCACCATTTTTCATAATATCCTCGATCAACAAAGATTTGTCAATATAATAATCGCCTGCCTGTCGAATTTGTCGAAAATCGGATTTGCCTATGGGTAAATTATTCATGATGCTGATTTTGTGCTTTGAATGCAATATAAGGATTTTTTCAGTTTTGCTTTAAGCTAAACATTGGTTGCCCAAATGCCTTTTAAAAAGCACAAACCACCTCTTTCCCCTCAAAAGCAACGCCCATACACAAAAAATCCGTGTGTCCATGCGCTTTGATTTCATCCAGATAATCCCGCTCATGGATTTGCTTTAAGGCATCTTCGGCAAGGGATTGCAAGTCGCCTTTGTCATCTTTGTCTTTCTTCTTGAATTCCAAAATCCATGCTTTTGGATTGGAAGCGTCTTTGGGGTAAAAATAAATATCTGCACGTCCGTAGCCGACTTCTCGGTTCGATCGGATATGGTAATCCTTATCCAAATGCGCCAACAAGCCCAACATAAAAGCGTGATAGATTTTTTCGCTATTGCCTTCTTTGCCGATATCAAAATAACTGAAAGATGTTTTTACATATTGCGCCAAAGCGTCGGCAAAAGTGTTGGCTCTTTGTTCCAACAAAGCCTTCATCAAATCAGTATCCCCAGCCTGAGTAACACCATTTCCCAAATAACCTTCGAGCATACGGCGAAACATGAGCTCAATTTCCTTGTTCGGGATGCGCAATTTATAGGATTGAAAATGATCAAACACCTCGGCCGTCAGGTAACCACTGAAAAGCAAAAGCCCCAATACAGTCGCGTTCTTTCCTGCGTACAAATCCTTGAATACCGTAAACTCTTCAATCGAAGTCGTTACCTTCTTCCCTTTCAATAAATCGAACAAAACATCCTGCGTTTCCTTATCTGCCTTCGGCAAAATCTCCTTGATCAGATCATTGGAGGAAGTATTGACCCAATGAGGCTTCAAACCATCTTTGGGATGCGCCACATAATTGAGAATCGACCACGGATTATAAATCTGCGTCGTTCCACCAAAGGAATACCCATTGTACCATTCAGCCACCGCATCACGATTTTCAGCAGAATCCGCATCATCCAATAGCTGATCTACCTCTGCCTGCGTCAGACCGAATCTTTCCGAAAAATTGGCATTGAGAATGGAATAGGTAATGATATTATTCAGCCCCGAAAAAATATTCTCCTTCGCTACCCGCAAAATACCCGTGATGGCTCCCTTGGTCAGGTTTTCATTGTCCTTAAATCCCGCTGAAAGGAAATTTCGCATGAAGGCAATCATCTCATCAAAATAGCCATAGCTGTAAGAGGCGTGGATAGGTGCGTCGTATTCGTCGATCAAAAGCACGGGGGCGGTACCATGGTATCTTTTCAGTAAATCGCACAATAATCGTAGGGTCGCCTCCAATTCTGTTTGATTGACTTCCATATCCAACAAGCGAAGTAAAAGGCGTTTCTCACTTCTGACCAAGCCTTCCATGTGTTCCAAATAAGGAAAATTTCTTTCAATATAAGATGAAAAATAGAACAGACTTTTTTCAATGAAAATGTCCATCGAAGCACACTTCAATTCTTTGAAAGAAAGGAAAATAACGGGGTACTTCCCTTGGTGTTGCCATGCATCAGACTTCTGAATCGCCAAACCATCAAACAGCTTCGCATTTTCTTCGGCACCCTGCACATCATAAAAATACTTCAGCATACTCATGTTGAGCGTCTTACCAAATCGACGTGGACGTGGAAACAGATAGGTTTGCGCACTATTCTTCATGATATCCTCGATCAACAAGGATTTATCAATATAATAATCGCCAGCTTGTCGGATCTGCCTGAAATCGGATTTGCCTATGGGTAAGTTCTTCATGATGCTGATTTTGTGCTTTGGATGCAATATAAGGATTTTAGATTAAATCAACTTTCTATAAAAACCTCCTGCTCCAAGCATTTTTTGTATTGATGAAACAGCTCGATAATCCATGTGTACTCCTTCGGTAAAGCCGCCAACTGATAATGATTCAACTGCTGATCGTATAATTTTTTGTTGCCGTATTTGGCTAAAGAAAACTCAAAATCGTGTGGAATTAACAGCTTGGCACGATCCCCCAAATGGGTGGCATATTCCGAAAGAAAAATATTTATTCCTGCAAAATCAAAATCTCCAAAGTGTAGATATGGATGATTATTTTTCTGCATCCAACGGACAAAATCTTTATTCTGTGGATAGCGGGAAACAAACATATAAGGGCCATCGGTAAACAGGTGCTTTTGCTTGTGCAGCTGCCTGAAATTCTCCGCATTCTCAACCCCGACCACTACTACATCCTCAGGAATAATGAACTGCTCGTAATCATAAATAAAATGAAAAGCACCTTGCGTAGGGTGAAGAATAAATTCCTGACCATTCAAGGTGGTCGTCAGCGGCTCCAAAACGGTCACCATAAAACCAAAAAAGGTACGCTGATGCCGAACTTTCGAATCGCTACTTACTTTTATGGCTGAGGCCCGATCAACCTTCTCCTTTTCTTCTAAAAACACAAGGTATTGCTCCAAGTCATCAATCCCAAAATGACTCTGTAAATAAGCATCAAACGGAAGATTTGGATTCAAGAAAATACTTTTCGATCGGCGATTGATTTGCTGAACCAGCACAAGCTGATCCTCGACCATCTTTTGCCAAATTGCCAGTTTCAAATTTATTTTACTTGAAGGCAAGGTCTCCCCCGCCTTCAGTTGTAAAAGTACTTTCGCTTGCGCTATATTGATTTTCATGCCAAGGCGCTTTGTTTATTGCTGATAATTTTGGTTACCATCGTATGATTGGTCTGATGATTTTTATCCAATCGATAGATGTGACGGTAACTCAAAGGATTACTCTCGGTCGGTGAGCCATTGATCAATAGAATATTACGATCGTTGGCAAATTTCAAGATCCCCTTGACGTTGTTCGGGTGCAATTTCCCAATCTCATCCATCATACAATGCAGTTTGAAGTCTTTGAATTTTTTGGAAGAATCATCCTTATAGACATTCAAGAGCATAATATAGACCATCGCCTTGACCAAAATATCCGTTCCGTCGGAGCCCACACTCGAAAGGCGTTCGACCCAACCCGTATCATTTTGGTTTTCTTCCACTCTGAACATCAACTCAAAAGCATCCGAAAGATCCAGCTTCTCCCGCTTTTCATTCGCCAAAACCTTGTTCAGTCTTCCCAGCAAATCACTCACCTTCTCCCCCTGTGATCCCGAAGCATCAGAGAATAAGTTCATTGAGCCCATTGCATATTGATTTTCATCATTATATGCTTTAATTTCTTTCAGTAAAACCACTAAAGCATTCCGGCTGTCCTCGACTTTCATTTCAATTTTCTTGACCGCCCCAACGAAGTTTTTCTCCGTAAAATCACGATTTACCTTCTGAATAATGCGCTGAACTTTACCGGTCAAATTCACCAATTCGCCCGTTTCTTTACCAATCGAATTGATGATATGGGTAAAACGCTCACTACTACGCTCTTCGAACAATTTGATTTTATTTTCAGCAATAAACTGACGCAACTCCTTCGCAAAGTTCAATAGTTTTTCCGTCTCTAAGGGCGGTTGTCTCAAACTGAAAATATTGTCCTGATCCACACAAGTGAAGAATCTATTGGTTTGCTTTTTCAGACCATCCAAGGCCGCTTCCCGATGGCTCTCCAGCTCATGCAATTGAAGCAGATAAACACTCGCTTTCTCCTGCAAATCAATTTTTCTTCGGCTCAAATCCGCTGAATGATCCGTTTCTTCTGTGTCAATCACCATGTTTTCAGACTTCAGATATTGATACAAAGAACCATTTTCAAACTGCTTTTGATAAACCAAAATTCCCTCCGAAATATGATCACAAACCTTGCGCTGTTGCTCCGTCTGCTGTTTACGATCCGACAGCTGACGAATAAAATCTTTCTCCTGCGTCACAAAATCTTGCTCGGTTTCGATCAATTTCGACTGCAAAGCCAACTCCTCCCGTTCAAATTTCGGCAAATGATCCAGCAAATCCCTTTTGCGACTTTGATAAATCAACACCGTTTCCTTATGCCCTTCAATCTGCTGTAATTGCCGGTCAAGCTCCTTGATTTCCGCCTCAATGCGCCCAACCTGCTCGGTGTCCACCCCTTTCGAAGCCAAGGCCTGATCTCTTTCGGCCAACAGCTTTTTCGTTGTTTGTTCAAAAGCCAACTCCGCCTGATGCGCCTTCGCCTGCAAACCTTCACGCTCTTCTTCCGTCGCTTCAATCAGTTGCTTTTCCTCCTCATCAAATCTCGTCCTCAATGCCTGCAAATCCGCTTTGAGTTGCGAAGCAAGTGCTGATTTTTGACCTTTGAGTTGCTCCACCTTCGATTTTGCAAAGCTCAATTGCTCTTGTGCTTCAGCAATTTTCTCCTGCTTTTCAACCGTTGCCCGTTCTTCCAAACTTTTCAACTCTGCCTCTGCATCACGAATTTTTCTCTGCGCCTGCTGATGTTCATAAGTCAGCGTATCAATTTGTGTAGTCAGTGCCCCATTTTTCTTATTGAAAGCCGCCTGAAGTTTTTGTGCTGAAAGCTCAAATTCGCCCACTAATTGCTGATGCTCCTGCGCCAAATCTTGCAACTGCTTTTCCCCCTGCTTGATCTGCTGATGCATATTCTCCTGCGAATAATTTCCGTCAGGCAACTGATCCACATTCAACGCCACACCAAAGAAACTTCCTGAAGCAGCAGCATCTAACTGCGCTTCCACCTGCTTAGAAAAAAGCACCTCTTCCCGCACCACCTTACCGATATTCGACTGCCAATGGGGCTGGTGCTCATCCAACCAAGCATAGAAAGAATCCTTGGAATCATCGAGCTTTTGTTGCCACAAATCAAGGAACTCCTGCGCCGATTGCTGATGTTTTTTCAGTGCATCTTCTTTTTGCTGATGACCATATTTCAGCTCTCGATCATCCAAAGCAAACTGTCCTTTCAATTGGCTTTGCTCCTGTTTCAGCTCAGCCAACAATTGTGATTTTTGTTGAACATCCGCCGTCAAAGTAGCGCGCTTACCTTGCACCGCTTCCCGTTCTGCCTGAAAAAATGAATGATGCTTAACGGCTTCCACCTTCACCTGCTGATCCGTTTTTTGCTGATTTGCCTGCTCCATATCCGCATCCAGAACGGCCACCTTTTCTTGCTGACGATCCCGCAAATCATCTGCCTGTTGTTGTTTCTGAACGTTCAATTCCTCCTTCGCCCGAAGCAACTGCTTGTCCAAAACAATCTCCTGCTCCTTCAGCTGATTTTTTTGCGCCGATAATTTTTGCTCTTCCGCCAACTGCAAATTATTGAACTGTTGCGCAATCTCGGTGGACTGCTCCAATAGCACTGCCTTCTTATTTTCTAAACCGCTTTTTTCATTCTGAAGCACAGGCGCCTGCTTCACCTGATCAATAATCGACTGAATATCCATCGCCTCATATTCTTTCAAATATCGCTTAGCCTCCTCAATCTTGTTCCTGACGCCCCCCAATTGACCATCCAGCTCACTGCGCTGCTGAGCATACTGTCGCTTGCAATCTTCGATTTTTTGTCCCAATTCCCGACTGCCCTGCTCCAAGTCTGACAACCATTGCTTTTGCAAAGGTGACTGCTGTTGATACAAATGATACAGGCGCTGAAACTGCTCGGCGGTCTCGCTCATCGCACCTAATTGTCGGCTATACTCCTTGCGTTGCTCCTCTATTTTTTTGCAAATATTTTGACAGCGTGGCTCATTAAACCCTCGGATATCCTGCATCTGCCGATCAAAAGTCTCCAGATGTTTATTATAAGCCATCAAATCAATTTGATGATCTTCATTGTCCAAAGAAGAGATGATCGTTTTTTTGATGAAATCGGCATCCAGCTTTGCATTCAGAAAAATCGACTGAATCGTCTTGGGGATATTGCCATACTTACGCGACTCCATGATCGCATATTTCTTAAAACCAAGTCCCTGCTTGCCATTGCCATAAATTATGTCACGGAATTGATTGTTCTGCGAAACAATTTTTGAATAGGAAATTTTCTCGGTCAATAACGCCTTTTGTACCTGATCCCAACGCTCAAAAACGGCACCGTCTGTATCCATAAACAGCTTTTCCTGAAAAGGCGCATCAATGAATCGGAAGGCAATCCCCGACCGATGCTTGAAAGCCATCACGCAATACGTCCCCGTCTCCTTTTTGACCTCATATACCAAATAAGAATTCCCAAAAGGCAAATAGTAATCCGTAAACGACTTGCTTGTTGGCCCCGAAGGAATACCCAATCCGCTACCATTCACATTATAAAAATACAATATTGCACGTAACAAGGTGCTTTTCCCGACCCCCTGCGTTCCAATCAAATGTACATTGCCGTCCAGCTCTACCGAAGCAAATTTTACTGAGGCACTATTGATAAAAATGACTTTGTTTAAATATCTCATGAATGGTGTAAATCTTCGGTAATATCAATTTTTAGGATCAGTTTCTCGAGGTACCCCCAAGATGAAAGAACGCGGTAGCTTGACTCCAGCCCATCTTCCACCGCCAAAAAGCCCTCGTTCACCAATTCAGTGGTCAGTTTCTGTAACATCTCCAACTCGCTGCTTGCGGTGCCTTTACTGAAAATTCTAAGCTTTTCTTTTAATGCTGTATTGACCTTCAATTCGCCTGCAATTTCAGCAATGGAAAAGTGAACCCCTGCCGAAAAAGAGCTATTGAACGTCCTGAAAAAATCCATATAATCAATCCACTTGAAAGCAGCCTTTAACTTACGATCAAGTGCGGCCTTGTTTTCTCGTCGGGAAAAATAAAAATAGCCGTCGCCCTGCTCCAGCAAAAAGTTTAGTTCCCCAAAATCCTGCTGTAATTGTTCCAGATGTTCCTCGACTGCATCATACAACGGTCGGTCTTCCTTGGCGTTGGAACAGATAAATTTACCCTTGGATAGGCGTTCAAATATTTGTGCTTTATATTTCATGATTAAAGGCTTTTGGGATAAACAATGGCGTATTCTGTCTGCTCAAAAGTGGCGTGTTCGCCCGTAAATTCAAGCTCATCGCCATAAATGGAAATCAATTGACAGTACAGCAAAACTTGCTCTTCAAAATCTACCTGTCGAGGATATTCATATTGTTGAATGAAGGCAAAAAGGTGGTTTCCTGAAGCCATAAAGCTGTTTTTCAGTGCTTCGGTATCAATGAAAATTTCTTTGGAAGCCGACAAAGCAAGGTCTTCCTCGCTCAGCGGTGGCGCCACCTGCATCTTTCGCTTCTTGCCCTTGAGCTTTTGCTCGTGAATCTTCCGGATCAGATCATAAACCTCATCCTCATCGAGTTGAGGCAAGCCCAGCTTGATCCGTGCCTTGGATTCAGCCTCGAAAATCACATCCGAATTCGCCTGCAAAACCGACCGAATATTGGTCTGCCCTTCGAGCACCAAATTATCCTTGAGCGCCTTAAGCTGATCGAGCTTTTGTGCCACATCCGTTTGAAATTTGACTTGATTCAGGTAATCAATAATCTGTCTTTGGAGTTCAATCAGATTGTGTGCTGTTTCAGAAAGCTGCTTGCGGAGCTCGTGCATCAAATCGGAAAGCTCATCATCGAGCGCCGTGGTAAAAAACAAATGCTCCTCCCGAAGCAACTGCTCCGTCTGGTTCATCAACTCCCGCACATCACGGCTCTTCTGATCGAAGTGCGTCAGTTTCTCCTTCTTTAGCTTAAAACTCGGCTCCGTCTTAAAAACCTGCTCCACATTTCTGTTCAGATCCACCACCGAACGGTAACAGCTCTTCCCTATGCGCCGAAGGTTCTGCTTCGCTTTGGTCAGATATTGCGCCTTCTTGCCACTCTTCTCCTCTCCAAGAAAATACTTGATATTCTGCTTCAGACTCGCGATCAGGTCATTGATAAAAGCCGTGTTGATCTCCTCAGAAGCCCCCAAAACCGTCTCCAGAAAAGTAAAAATATCATCCGAAATACTCAGATAATTCCCCGACTGTTCAATCACCCCACGCAACAAAAGCTGATTCAGTTTATCCTCCTCCATCAACTCCAAAGCATGCTCAAAACGAAAAGACAGATCGTTCCGCTTCGTAAACATCTCCTGCAGCAAGTCCTTGGAAGAATTCAGTATCCCGATGACCTCCGTAACTGAGGAAAATCCCTCCATAATTGTTGTTCCTGTTCGTCAAAAATTCAAAAACCACAAGATAAATGGAGGATACATTTTTTCCCACTGATTAAGAATAATATTTAAGGGGAGCCACCCTACAATCGGATCACTTCGTAATCCCTTGCAAGTGCAATTTTTGAACACGGTAAGGTGGCACCTTACGATTGCACCCTACTGTAACTTCACCGAAATATCTAATAGAACAACAATAGATATCGAACTTAATCATTAACTTCAGCTTAACTCCTCCGCCTTAAACCAATCCAAATTCTTTTTCTCCTCGCTAAAATGCATCCCGATCAGCACAATATTCCGGCCATCATTCAGATACGGTTCATAGTATTTTTTCATATGAATCTGATCCAATGCCTCGCCTCTTTCATCACCTTCAGGTTTTGGTGCATTGACCTTAAATTCAATCACATAAATATGCGTTGGGCTTTCCATCACCATATCGATGCGTCCTGCTGAATTGGTTTCTTCCGTTCTGCATTTAAGCCCAAGTCCAGCCATGAAACTGAACATCACCGAAGCGTAGAACCCCTCATATTTTTGAATGTTGTTTTGCACATAATTATTGAAAGGAATGGCAGCAAACATCGCACGGACACTGGCTTCGAATCCACCCAAATCATTTTTAAATAAGCTCCGGACAGCTTCATTTCTTTTCAAAAGTCGGTTAGATTCTACCGAAGTCAGGCTAATCAAAAAGAGCATATTCAAGGTCATTCGAACTTCACGATTTGGCGTGGCAAGCACATAACTACTCCCGCCAAAAGGCTCCTGAATCTCTTCCGTAATCGTCAAGTAACCTGCCTGCCAGAGCAAAGAGGGTAAGTTCAAATTACTGAGCGTAAACTGTTTTAACTCTTGAGAAGATAACTCCAAATTTTCCAGATCATACGTTTCATACGCTCCTTTTTCAAACATCTTGGTCAAAAAAGAAGGCTGACCAGAATCCCACCAATAATTATCGAACTTAGCCCCTTTGTCCAAAAATATTAAAATGTCAAATGGATTGTAAACCCTGTCCCCGAGGTAGTTGTAGCCATTATACCATGCCTGAACCTCCTCCATATTTACCCCATCGAAGTAATCACCAAAGCAGTTGTCCAATTCATTTTGAGTAAAGCCGCAAACAGAAGCATATCGCTTATCTAAGGAGATATCATTGAAATTATTCGCACCGCTAAATAGGCCAACACCCGTGAACTTGGTAATGCCGGTCATGAAGCAAAAACGGATATACTGATCTGAGGCTTTGATGGCTGAATAAAATCCACGAAGAACATCTAATGATTTTGAAGCCAAGTCATCGTCATTCGATAACGTGTCTTGAATAGGTTTATCATACTCATCAATAAGTATGACGACTTTTTTATTGTATTTTTGGTACAAAGCTTCAATCATCTCGCCAAACTTTGGCCCTAATCCCTTCAGAATTAAATCTTCATAACTTAGCCCATGTTTAAGACAATTTTTTAACAAGGAGTTCTCAAGCTGAACTTTAACCGACTCAAGGTTTTCATAGTTTATCCCACTCAAATCAATCCTTACCACCGGATATTGCTCCGACCAATCCCATTTATCATGGATGTACAAACCTTCGAACAACTCTTGCTTTCCTTCAAAAAGAACCTGCATAGTCGAGCACAGCATTGACTTACCGAAACGGCGTGGGCGGGAAAGGAAGTAATAACCAACACTAAGCTTGGTCATTTCGTAAATCTGCGCTGTTTTATCGATATACAAAAAATCATCCTTAGAAGATCTAAGGCTTTCAAAAGTCTGTATTCCGATCGGTAATGCTTGTCTTTGGCTCATGGGATTATCCATTTTTTGTATGGTGGTTAAAGATACTGAAATTTGAGAGATTCCTGATCTTCAATTCAACCTTAAGAGTTCATGCCTTGAGAGTGTCCTGAATTCATTGGAGATACTGGTTGTATTGGGTAATTGTCCTGATTGAAAAACAAAGCAGCTGGCACATTGAAGTACTGAACTAATCTCGCAATAATATCTTTTGACGGGTGCTTTCCTGCAAAGAAGTTGGATATGCTTTGTTTTGAACCAAAATAAGGGATCAAATCCTGTTTTTGTAAGCCTTGTTCTTCAAGTTCAGATAATAAATATTCCTGAACAGACAATTTGCCCAAATCAGAAAAACGCTCGTCTTCATAGGCTTCAATTGCATCGGTCAGCGCATCCTTGAAAATATGCTCGACGGTGTTGAGCTCCTCTTTTTCCAAAAATAAATCCAGCTGAGCAATCGCTATATCAAGCTCATTGTCATTTTTTATTCTCATAGCTTTTCTATTTTTTGTTGATCATATGCTTTGTGCGTAAACAGACCACGAATGAAAAAGGTAGCCCCTGTTTCATAAAATTCTACTTTGGCGACTAACCGAAATTTATTTGCTCCAATGTTAAACACCACATTCTTTCCCACTTTATCGGGTGCTCTGAATGCACTTTTTAGATCTTGAAAATTAGAGAAAGAACCACTTTCAACCGTAATCATCCACTTTTTAAGAGGTACCAAGCTATCCGGATGATCTTGTGCGAAATCATGAATCCGCTTTTTACTAATAATCCTATTTCTCTTCTTTAACATACGCAAAAGTACACGTTTTAATTAATTATATCAAAAATAATTCAGCATAAGACTACATCTCCATCCCAAAACCCATCGCTCTCCGCTTCCGCTTCTTAAACAAATCCTCATCGTCATCATCATCACGCTGTTTACCACCATGACCCGCGCCACCGCCTCCCCCGCCTTGAGTTAAGGTTGCTAAAGTCTGCATCAGATCATCCCAAAAGTCACCGCCTCCCGATGATCCACCTCCCCCACTCCATTCCATTGGGTAGGCAGATGGATACTCCTGCTCTTCGCTTCGGCTCTCGATCACTGCCAACTCGATGCTATCAAAGCCCAACGGCTTCAAGCCTATTCCACAATCCTCCAACGGCACGGTGATATTGTTTTCTACATCAAACAATGAAAAACCGTGCTTCTCGTCCACCCCAATCTTGATATTGTGGTGGTTTATCAGCCAATTTTTCATGTCTATGTAATTGTCCGTGGCTTCGACCGCCTTGACAAAAGCATTGAACACCTGCCCAAACTTTTCACTTTTGCACCGAAGATTCTTGCTAAAGGCAAAGTCCGAAATTCCCAAATCCCGTGAGCTCACCTGTCGCCCGTCCGCAAGGATGAAATTCATTCCCTTGACTGCCTTCCCGCTTCCTAACTGCTTTTCCGTGCGCTTTACCTTCACACCATAAACCTCCATTTTTTTCTCAAAGCCTTCAAACCTGCGGTTAAGATACAGGGCGTTGGTGATCTGCAAGCGTAGCAATTGATGTTCAAACATGGTTTTCATTTGCTTGTCGGAAATATTGAAATCCCCCCGATTGAACATCTGCTTATCTTCATCCTTCCAAAATTCAGTATCGCCAAGGGCTTTGTTTTGCTTTTGCTCAATGCCCGTTTCCTCCAATTCACCATTGAAATCCTTGGTGGTCTGACTGCGCAAAAAAGCATTGAGAAACATTTTATCATACTTAATCATTTCCTTCTTCTGCTCTTTGACCGCCTGTTTGAAACGCTCTTCACCAAGGGCATTCATCAATTCAGATAGCTTGAAACTTTGAGCGTGGTTGGAAATTTTCAAGTCCCCTTTTGCTGATTTCTCCACCTCAAAGCCCCGCTTTCTAAAAAACGGAATCATCTTCGCCCAATGTGGCTTGCCCAAGGATTGGGTCATGACCATTGCCCGAATGGTGTTGCTCCATTCTTTTTGCTCCCCACGGATTATTTTCACAAGTTGATTCATCGTGGCGTTGGAAACCAAAGCCTTATTCACCACGCCATAACTCGCCTTCAAATCCGAACCCTTGAACGTCATTTTTCCAACCTTGTATTTCAATCCATATATCTCTTTCGTGTGTCTATGACGCTCAAAATCAAATGAGATATTTTCCTTTTCCAACATTGCCGAAAAATCATAGAAATTGTCCGTGGTCTTCATTGCCAAATGAATCGCATCACGGGTAGGTGATTGATAAATCTCCTTGAGGATTTTTTGAGTGGTCGCCTCCATGTCCGATCCACGGAATTTTTGACCGTTAGGCAGTACAAAGTTTATCCCGTCAGGCTGTCCTGAATATTGGTCATAGGAAAGATTCATTTCAATGCCGTAGTCATCTTTCAGCTTGGTCTGAACTCCCTGCAAGTCGGTAATGGATTCGGCTTCTTTGATTAGATTGCTTACCAACAACTCAAACTGAACCTTTGAGTCCAGCGGCGATTGCTCCTGCGGTTGAGTTTGTTGCGCCCCTGTCTGAATCTGCTGTGCATTCAACCCAATATCACTATCCGAAATTGTGCTGCCGTCTGCAAGGGAAAATGAAAAGGATGACAGCTCCCCCGTGGTCGCTTCGGTTACCGCATTCATCTGAATGCCGTATTTTTGATTTAATTCCTGCGCCATTTGCCCCACCGATTCAGCTTCCCGCATTACTTCCTTAATCGCCCGTTCTTCTTTTGGTACTTCGGGGAAATGCTTGCGTAATTTTCCGAACGACACGCCCACTGCACTCCCCTTCACTGGCTTGTCGCTGTTCGGTAGATGGAATTGCACTCCGTAATCTTTCCCTGTCTTAGAATGCTTTAAAATCTCTCCTTTTATCCCAACTTCCTGCAAGCGGGTAAAAAAATCATGTTCATCCTTTGAGGATTTGAAAATCTGCTGAACAATTTCCTTTGCATTGGTCGCATCTACCGTCAATCCGTCATTGTTCTTGTGGATTGCCTCGACCAATTCACCAATCTTCACCCCTACTTCACTCCCCTTGACCTTAGTCCCGTCTGCCATTTTAAAGGAAACTCCATAAGGCTTTTGGGTCTTGGACTGTACCAAAACATTTACATCTACTTCATTACGGATTTTCATCAATGCCACAAAATCATCCAAACTTTTACATTCGGGGACAATCTCTTTTTTTACCTGCTCAAAAAATGGCTTTAGGCTCTCCCCTTTCTCTGCGCCTCCATGCAAGTAGTGGTCAATCGTTGATGCCGACCAACCAATTTTACTGCCCGAAAAAGCAAAGCCGTCCACCTTGAAACTCAAGCCTTGCAACTGCCCGTCCTCCTGCTTCAGCTGAACATCAATCCCCTGATCTTTCAGTGCTTTTTCCAGTTCAAATTCATTCCTTACCAACTGACTACCAACTAATCCATCAATTGTACTTTTAATGGATTGCATCGCCTTCATCATCTTAGGATTACGGTCTCGGACTTCAAAGTCAAAACCCACTTCCTGCGATAGATCATTCGAAGGGTGAAGACCAAATTCTTGCTCCAATGCCGTGGTAATTTTGCTGTTATCAAGGTAGTTGAAAGAGTCCTTGACCACCTTCCCATTTTTATCCACTCGGCTCAAAACAAGGTGCACATGCTGATGATCTGTATCGTTGTGTTTGATCACTACATAGTCACAATCGTCGTAACCTTTCTGCTTGATAAAAGCCTTTGCAATCTCTGCCATTTGTTCATTGCTTACCTCGTCTTCAGGAGCAAAACTCAAAGAGGTATGATCCACCACTTTTTGTAGTCTATTACTAAGCGAATGCTGAAAGCTATCAACATGAGCATTGAATTGCATAGCTAATTCATTTGGTATATCAGACAATACCACCATTTCTGATCCCGCGAGGATTTCGGCATTCTTACCCTCCTGCAAACAATAATTGAATACGCCCAAAAAGTTCGTTCCTAAGTTCGTTTTTGCAATCATCGGCTCAACTTAAAATGCTTGCGGATTTCACAAAGTAACTCGATCAATTCTGAACGAACAGTCTTCAATGCCTCTCCTTCGGGTGCATAAAACTCATTCATATTCAGTTTTCTTGCGACCTGATTCAGGTTGTTACCGATACTTACCAGTTCTCTGGCCAAAGCAATCGTCTCAGAATGATTAGAGATTTTCAAGGAGCCTTCTTCCATCACCAGTGCACGTAGGATGTCCTGCTTTTTACATTTTCCCTGCTTGGCATAATCCTCCAAACGAGTGAATTCTTCCGGTGAAAATGACACCTCTACCCGGCGTTCTTTGTTGTTAATTGTTTTTGTTCGTGGCATAAAAATATAAGGTTAATATTGAGCAAAGCGATCACTACAATGAAAAGCGAAGCGATGAATCTAATTTTTGAGGGAACTGAAAAAATCGAGTGGTAAAAATCCTAAAATTATATTTTCCGGATTTTTACATGGCTCGCTCCTGCTTCGCAGTATAATGTACAATCTTTTCAAATAACAAGCAAGCCTTTAAACATTACAACAAACTGACCGGCTTCCGTTTCGCTGTACAATTAAAAAGAGCCTTTTCCATCCGTTGAAAAAGAGGATCAGGGTAAAATGGATTTATAAATAGTACTTAGCCAATTAATCACAAAAAGTGTTTTCCTTCCTTTAACCTAAGTAATAATTTTAATTTGTCCCTTTAACCTAAAATATTGTCCCCAAAACATCCTCAAATTGTCCTCAAAATGTCCTCAAAATGTCCCCTCAATGTCCTTTTTTGAGGAGCCCACCTGTCTGAATAAAAAACAAAAATTTATAACTATTCGAATAATTATACTGATTTTTATATATTACCCATCAAACATCAACCTCCAATCAGAATGGCGAAGCTCAGCTGGAAAGAAATTCTCAAAAATATCATTGAACACCTCAATATTGAAACCTATCATCTGTGTTTTAACGAGAAGGGAAAGCTGAAAAGGAAACAGCTTTTTGAAACGATGACCAAAAAAGGAGTCATTCCAATCGGGGTCAAAATAGACACCTTCTACCGACGCCTTCGCCATCACGAAGTAATGTTCAACGGATTACTAAATGAACGCATCGCAATTATCGAAGAAGTACTTGAAGAGCAACAAGTCAATGAAAATGACAGGCACCTTCAACAGCTGAAACAGAACTTGAAAGAGGAATTGGAAATGACTGCTACATCACCAAACACGCTGAGCTATCAGACTAAAGGGACTACCGAAATAAAGTCAAAAAATGGTGTTTTAACTAAGCTATCAAAATTAGTTAAACTGAATAATCGTCAAAAGGATATAAATAATCACAATACCACCAATGTTCAGATTGACCCTTTTGAAAATTTAAAAGAACCACCATCGGATCATACTCAAAATTCCTCTGTCACCGTAAAGATAACGCCCGCCGAAAAAGGGTTCTTCACTTACGAGGATTTAGCTGAATTTCATAAACCGATCAACTTTACTGACTACAAAACTCCGCTCATTGAGAAGGCAAAAGCAAATATTGGAACACCTCCTGATAGCGAAGATTTCAAATATCTTGCTGAATGTGAAAATGGAATAAATTATGATAATAATGAGGGAGCCTTATGTTATGGAACCATCCCCTACAACCAAAATATTGACTACTGGAGACGAATGTCAGATTATGATTTTGAGGAGAAAGTAGTTTTACCTTATCGGATGATTGATGATAGAAATAGGTGTAAGTGGGAGGTTTTTCAGGGCAATGGAGTTGAAATGACGGAGCTCGAATTTCGCTATATGTTTGCAAGGATTACAAGCATCAATTATGTCTCGCCCGTACATGAGACTTGGTACCAAAAGAAATATCCTGAAATTAAAGTGTATGGAGTGAGGTGAGAAGTTTGATAGGGTGCCCCCTGCCAACAAAGCACCCATGTAAAATCACGCACTCAGCCGCTCCTTCACCCGCTGAGTAGCCAGTATCAGGCTATCAAGTTTTTCATTGATCTCCTCTGAGTACTCTTGTTCATCCGATATTTTTGAAAAATCAAGAATCAACTTAGAGATTCTCCGAATCCAACAAACTTCATTATCAGACTTATAGTCCATAAACCGTTGCATGAAACTTTCGATATGTAAATTATCCTCGGTCACATTATAAAGTTGAGATAATACCACCTCCCTATCCATTCTTAGACTTTGATGTGGCTATTTCGGTCTGACCGTGCCACTCATTTCGGAGGGTCTGTGCCACTTTTGAAGGGCTTTAATTCTTAACGTTTTTTCAATTATAGGTGTTCGATCTTCCCCTTTCTCAAGGAGTCGCCTTTGAGCTCAATCCGGTGTGAAGAATGAACAATTCGATCCAGAATAGCATCGGCAATTGTTCCTTCACCGATCATCTTGTGCCATGCAGAAACAGGTAGTTGTGACGCAATGATGGTGGAGCTAAAATTGTGTCGTTCTTCGATTAAGTCCATCATGATCTCTCGACTATTTTTATTGAATGAGTGGAGACCGAAATCATCGAGTATCAATAATTTAGACAGGTTAATTTTAGACAACTCCTTTTGATATGTGCCGTCAATTTTAGACAGGTGGAGCTGATCGATTAACTTAGCGAAAGGGCTATAGCGCACCTTTTTTTGCATCATGCATGCCTGATGCCCTAGGGCTTGTGCGAGGTAGCTTTTTCCGACTCCGGAAGGTCCGGTAAGGATGATATTTTCCTTTTTGTCAATAAAATCCAATGTACCTAAACGGCTGAAAGTGTTCTTGTCTAAATTACGGTTGGCATGGTAGTTTACACTATTTAGGTTTGCGTTTTGCCTCAAACGAGCTTGTTTGAGTAGCCTACCGACCCTTCTGTTTTGTTGTTGATCATATTCATGATCCACCAAAAGAGCCAAATATTCATCGACTGTAAGTGACTGTTTATTTGTATTATTCAATTGCTGTTGATGAAGCTCGGCCATGCCGAATAGCCTGAGCTTGTGTAGTTTTTCAATGGTTTGACTGTTCATTGTTTTGGAGTTTATTGATAGGCAGAGGCGCCACGGATGTTTTCGTGCGGGGGAATCTCAGCGATCGGTTCGTTTGACTCTTGTTGTAGATCCATCTTGTTTTCAAGAATATTAGCGATGTGCCTGTAAGAGTATGCTTCAGCTTGCATTCCGAGTGAACAAGCTTTTTCAAGGCGGTCAGAGCTATATTTCTTCACCAAATTGAGTATTCCGAGAGAACGTTTATAAGCTATTTCCGGATATTCAAAGTGGTCAATCATTCGCATTACATACTTTGATGTCTGTTCTCCAATCGATGACGTTCGCTTTTTGAAATACTCCGGTGACCATTTCAGATAAGCTTGGTGGGTGCTCGCAAGGTGATCTGTATCTGTTGTATAATGTCCTTTTTGATAACTTCTGCGGTGAGTTGCTATTCGCTCTGAATTGAAATAAACACAGACCGATGATTGGGTGTATTGCAGTTGGACTTGCTTGCCTATGTAGCGATACGGGACGCTGTAATAGTTCTTGTCAGGGGATAAATACACGTATCCAACTTGTTGAACCTTAGCTGACCGGTACTCAATCATCTCAAATTCAGCAACTGGCAATGGCTTTAGCGTAGCCTTTTCAGTGGACTCAAACAACTGCCTTCGACTTGCCCCTGCCCGTTGCAAAATGGTATCATTGTAGGCCATCAGTAGCTTTGAAATCTCTTGGTTTAGTGCCTGCAAACTGAAGAAAGTTATCTGCCGTAATGGGTAATAAATCCGCTGATAGGCCAACTGAACGGCGTTTTCTACCAATGCTTTGTCCTGCGGACTATAACTGCGAGTCGGGCTGACCACACAATCATAGTGACGGGCTAAATCCTTGAAACTTCGGTTAATTTCCGGCTCGTATTTACTCGATTTACTAACAGCTGACTTCAAGTTGTCCGGTACAATCGCCTTGGGAGCACCACTGTAAAATTGAAATGCTTTCTTCATGCAGGTGATCAAATCCTCCTTTTTTTGGCTCCTACAAGCACAGACAAATGTATATTGACTGCTCGGCAGGATCGCCACAAACACTTCCACCGGTATCATCTCACCTGTATTTCGGTCAGTGATATGTAATTTTTTACCAGCAAAGTCAATATAAACCTTATCACCCGGCACGTGATTAAGCTTCATTGAACCCTTCGGTGTTTTGTAGCGACGGTTAAAATGTTCCATAAACTGCGTGTAACCATAGGGCAATTCTACCTTGTTGCAATAATCAAAATAGTGGAACTGAGCATTGAAGCCAGGATGTTTGAGCCTAAGATCATTGTTGTCAAAATAAGACATCAACCCACTATGCCGGCCCTTATCCATTGTCGTCTTGGTGGTGAACAATTCCCGCAGTTTTTGATCATTAAAGGTCAGCAACTCATCCATGGAATACGAGCTGACCTCAAATTTCTTAACATATTCATTGACTGTATTACGGTGAATGCCAAGCAATTTATGAACCTGTCGATTACTGACTCCATCTTTCTTTAAAGTGATTATCTGTTTGATATCCATTGTATTTATAGGGTTAGCCATCGCTCTTTCTATTGGTTAGAAAAAACGATAGTCATTTATTTCACCCTATCCAAAAGTGGCACAATCCGATCCGAAATTATTGGCACAATCCGATCCGGAATATCCATTTGATGTAACCACCAATCAAAAGTATACCACCTACCAGCCGAAAAGGGTACCATTGTTTAATCTAATTCTTTTCAGAATTAGATTAAACAATGGTAACGATGAACATCAAACAGGAGATCATTTTGCAGTCGTATCGCGACCGGATGAGCCAACGGCAAATTGCTCATGAGCTCGAAATCAGTCGAAAGACGGTCAAGAAATATTTGGTCGAATTTGAGTTATTGGTGAAGTCACACCCGAATTTCACTACGGCTTTTCGGACTTATTCTGTTCAGGCACCAGCTTATGATGTGTCCAACAGTACTGAGGTCAAGATGACCAAGGAGCTGCAGGATCGGATCAATGCATTGCTTACTGAGAATGATCGCCAGCGTAAATTAGGGCTTGGCAAGCAGTTGCTGAACGGACGGGATATTTATGATATTGTCCTGCAAGAAGGATATTCGATCAGCTATTCGAGCGTATGTGCGTTTATTTTCCAGCAAAAAAGAGGCAAAGAAACAGGAGGCTTTTATCCGACAGCAGGTGGCTCCTGGCAGCTGCTCTGATTGACTCACAAAGCACATTTGTTAACCATGACCGGAGAATCGTATCGACTAAGGGAAACAAAAGCTTTTATGAAGCAGTCTCAAAAATAGTACACTGAAAACTACGGGCAATGACCCGATTTATTATATCTTTAGTGGTACCCTTTTCAATTAGTAGGGTGGTATAGATTTGGTTGGTGGTGACACCTCGTCTCAAATCATCACCACATTCATAGCCTGCGGATTTCTTGTGCTATCCCCCATCTCCCGACACCTACATATTCATCGAAAAAAAAGGAATGAATCGTCTTTCAGTCCATATGCTTTTTAAAATCTCCCATGAATTGAAATACCGCCACATACCTTTTTGAATGATGAAGTGAATACCATAACCACATTTGTATTAATAAGCATCCAAATCAAAGTGATGCTTGTCCATGGCAAAGGCCTTCAAGCCATTTTTCAGATAATGATTCTCCTCCTCAGTACCCAGTTCAGCAATCAGGAAACGGCCAAACCACTTGCTGGCATCCTCTGATGGGGCCCCCTGTTCCCACTCCTGCAAGAATTTGCGTTCATAAGCCGAGGCACTTTTACTCAAATACAATAAATACCTCGGCATTAAGCTCAGGCTTTTTACGGAGGTCAAATATTTCTGACGGGTCATCTCAATCCATTGCTGATATTCAGCGGATATTTTAGTTTTCTGATCCTCCCACTCCTGCTTCCTGGCCTTTAAATCGTTGGCTTTCTGGTTTTGCTCCACAAAAGCCTTTTGCGTGGAAGCCGCCTTGTTGTCATAGGAGAAAGACAATGTCGGCGTGCCCGAACGCTGCGATTTCAACCAGTTATCACTCATGCGGCGATAATAAGCTGTGCGTGCAGAAATCTCACTTTTACGCGATAATATCTCCTGAAGAAAATTAAGAATCTGCTCCTGTTGCAATCCATTAACACTCAAATCATACAGAATCTGTTTCTTCATGGTTTTGAGCCCATTGGTGGACTGATCAAAGATCAGTGAAAGCATCTCGGTAATCTTTGGTGTGAGCGTAACTTCATTAGCTTCATCGCTTTGCTCTTTGTCCAAAGACAAGGTCACCAGTTTTTCATTGACAATCCGCAAGACAATTGCCGTAATCATTCTGCCAACCTTTTTTTCTTCCAAAAGCTGAATGGTCATATCACAATTATCATCCAGATTGATATCCTCAATCGATGGTTTCAAGACCCTGTTTTTGAAAGGCCCATACTGCAATTTTCCCTCTTTACTGCGGTATTTGTCTTTGCAGATTTTATTTGCCAAATCATCAACCAACCACTCTACCTGCAAATCTTTCTGTCGGCGTTGATTCAGTTCCATCCGGCATAATTCATACAAAGCCCACGAATGCCCCTTTTTCAAAAAATACACATTCTTTAAAAGGTATTGGGTGAAATCCCCCTTCTCATAAGAAATTTCAAACTGACGGATAATCTCATCATGCAATTGAAGATACAGTCCGCCATCTCCTTTGATTGTCGATTTTTTTTTGGAAAATCGATCAATCTCTCCCAGTGTATCGATCGCTATTGGAATCTGACGACTGTAGCCTCTTTCCCCATCCTCGCTGACCTCAAAAAGGTTGACGGTTGTCGAGGTTAAATCCCCCAACTGCGTGCGCATACTTTCAAAAGCTGAACCTGAAATCTTATTGGTGTTTTCAGCCCCGGCAATAAAAGCAGGATCCAAACGAATATACTGCGCCTTACCCTTCCCCGTAGGATTCACGAAATCTACTTTTCCTTTGGTCTTCAGTTGATCAATAATCGACATGGCGGCAAAAAAAATCATTTTGTTTTGCGCAGCAGTCAATGATCCCTGCTTTCCTTTGATCAGATTGTTATGTTTCTGTACTTTTTGATTCAGAATCGTAGTAATCTCCATGGAGTTGGTGGCTTTTTCTTAAGTTCATGACAATATAAGAAGCTTGTTGCAATTTCGCACCGTCATTTTGTAATAGTTACAATTTTGCAGGACTTCAAATGCCGTCGATCTGTAATAGTATGCCGTCAGTTTGTAATAGTATGCCGTCGATCTGTAATAGTATGCCGTCGATCTGTAATAGTATGCCGTCAGTTTGTAATTTTAACCATATCATGCGACTTGATTATCAGTTAGTTACAGCCGCCTAATATATAATATAGATAACCTTATAAAATCTAAATCTTTGATAGGCTTTGATTGATTTTTTTATCTTAAAATAATTATAGATTTTTTTTGATCGTCGTCATGAACGCTTTCATTTTATCAAATTCTGTTGCAGAACATTTTTTCAAAAACAAAATTGCTGATTGATTTACCGTCAAATTGTAATAATTAATAGACTTTGGTTTGCCGTCGGACTGTAATAATTAATAGACTTTGGTTTGCCGTCGGACTGTAATAATTAATAGACTTTGGTTTGCCGTCGGACTGTAATAGTTAAAAAATCGTGATGGAATGTATTGCCGACGGTTTGTAATAATTAAAAAATCGTGATGGAACGTATTGCCGACGGTCTGTAATAGTTAAAAAATCGTGATGGAACATATTGCCGCCGGTCTGTAATAGTTAGAAAATCATGATGGAACGTATTGCCGACGGTCCGTAATAGTTAAAAAATCGTGATGGAGTGTGTTGCCGCCGGTCTGTAATAGTTAAAAAATCGTGATGGAATGTATTGCCGCCGGTCTGTAATAATTAAAAAAATCGAGATGGAATGTGTTGCCGCCGGTCTGTAATAGTTAAGGAATTGGGCGATTAATTGGGAAAAAAGGGTTTGATTTATACTCAATCAGGGGTATATTTGAGCGTAACAATCAATTTATTTCTGTTTATCCGCATTTTTGTACACCAAATGAAAGAGTTAAGGTCGATAAAAAATTTTTTTGAGGAACGCCCAGAACTTCCTGTTTCTGTAATTGAAAAAGCTGCGAAACTCACCAAAGGTAGATTAAGTAAAATTTTGAACGGTTCGGCAAACCTAACCCCGATGGTGGTTAATAAAGTCCGGCCAGTTATGGCTAAATATGGCCTCGAGATTGACTATCGCTCTATCACGATCAGTTTTTACAATAACAAAGGAGGGGTGGGTAAAACCACTTCTGTGCTTAATGTTGCTGCTTGTTTGGCAAAATTGGGACATAAAGTGCTGATGGTTGATTTTGATTTTCAGTCCAACCTGACCCGTTCCTGCACCGATGGTAGTGAAAAGGTCTTTCAGCATATTTTTCACCCAGATGGCGAAGAGGTGGTCAAGTATCGTGTGTTGCATAATGGGGATAAACGTGTGAAAATAGACCTGATTCCCTCTTCTTATGAGTTGGATGATGATAAGGAACGCTTGAAGTCGGATGTAAATTATATGTACCTGATGCGCAATCGTCTTGAAAAGTACAAAGATGAGTATGATTTTATATTGATTGATAACTCTCCGGGCAAGTCCTACCCTTCCATGGCGGCGGCTGATTATATCTTTGTTCCCTCGCATGCGGAGGGTTATTCCGTTTCGGGAATGGACAAAGTGATGGAGCAGATTAAGGAAGTGAAATTCGACCTGAACCCTAAATTGAATCTTTTGGGCATTTTTGTTACCAGCTTTGTGGGGTCACAATCTGCACAGCAGGTGGCGATGGAAGATCTGAATACTTATTTTAATGATAGTATGCTGACTACCTTTATTCCTCGGTCGTCGGTCTTGGAACAGAATGTTTTGCTTCGCAAAGACTTGATGCAATATGGCTCCACCAGCGATGCGGGAAAAGCCTACATGCAATTGACTGTTGAGATGTTGAACCGTTTGGATTTTAAAACTGAAATTCCAGAATTTGCCCTTTGATTATGAGTTTGAAAAATAGACTGAGACAAGCGAACGATAAAAGTAATTCCAATAATTCACTGCAGGTAAGTGCCAATCAGCGGATGTATTTACCCAAAGATTATCCGTTGGTGATTTTGGAAGAGCTTAAAGCCTATTTACCGCCGCTGAATCCCAATGAACAAAAAACATTGGAGGCGAGCATCAAAAGCGAAGGTGTGCGTGAGCCTTTGATTGTTTGGAGTAATGGGCAACAGGATATTTTGGTTGATGGGCATAACCGTTATGCCATTTGTCAAAAGCTCAACAAGAAATTTGCGGTGCATACCCGTAAGTTCAGGGATATCGAGCAGGTCAAGGAATTTATGCTCAACCTGCAGATTGGGAAAAGAAATCTGAGCAAGCTGCACCTCTCCTATTTGCGAGGAATGAATTATGATCAGCTCAAAAATAATGTAGGAGAGCAATCTGAACAAGGTCGCCCGACCAAGGAAATTGTCGCCGAGAAATTTGGGGTCAGTCCACGTTCGATCATGAATGATTTCAATACCTTTAAAGGTATACAAAAACTGCCCAAAGATATTCGTGAGCGTTTGATGAACCATTCACTGAATATTAAGAAAGCCGACCTTGAAAGGTTGGGGAAAGAAAAGGAGATTTCGACCGAGGTGCAGGTCATTGATTTTCTTCATTCCAAAGTATTGGTAAATGATGATTATGCGAGCGATCAAGATCTGCAATGGTTCGCTGAAAGATTCCAACAAAAGAAAGCAGTCAAAAAAGAACAGAAAATCGGCAGCCCTTTTGAGCTTCTGCTGACCAAACAGCAACGCTCAACCGCAGCGATTCTGAAACAGGCGAAGAAATTCAGCCAGGAAGAAAAACAGGCTTTGGCTGACTATTATATAGCCTTGGCTGAAGAACTCAAGCGTTAAATGTGCAAATTTTGCACATTTGCATTTGCACTTATTTTTCCCAAAAAAACAGCAAATCGAACAGGATCGGTTTGCTGTTTTTTTTGTTATAAATCGGCCCTGCCCCATTTTAGGTAAATGTGCAAATTTTGCACATTATAAAATAACACTCAAACTATACAAAATGGCTTTGTCGAAAATTGAAGATTATGACTCGGAATTGATTGGTTGTCTTTTTTCTTTTGCTTAGTCTGAATCCTCTAATCCGGCCGGATGCGAATACAATAGATTAGGTATTCGTATTAAAAAGGTGTTTCATGAAACTTCTACCTCCCCAATCAGAAAAGTGCCTCCATCATGATCAAGCTGTAAACTCAGACATTGTTCCTGCCCTCAATCTGTTCCGTAGTGAGTATAAATATGGGCGGGGACCATTACCTTGTTGAGACTTTTTGCTTATTGGAAGCAAAGAATTTGGCTTTGGTCGTGGTAATTTACATTCCCTCAGGCTTTGTGGTAGTATTGCCATATTGATGATGTTGGTTTCGGTAGGCAAGTTTACGAAGGTGGGGTACAGTGGAAATACGAGGTGGATGGTCAAACATATTTCGATAACTCACTTTACATAGTGGTTTTTATAATTTGATTCATGCCTAATTTTTGCCTTTTGTATAAATAAAATTGACATGACAAAGCCACACCTACAAAGTCTTAGTATTAAAAATTTCAGGTTTTTTAAAGAAAGGACAACTTTTAATATTGCTCCGATTAATGTGATTACGGGAACCAATAGTAGCGGGAAAAGTTCCGTTCTTAAAGCCTTACGGTTGCTTTCTGAAAGTTCACAAAAACATGGTTTAAGAAAACTAAATCTTAGTTCAAAAACACATCAATTAGGTGATTTTGAACAGGTGAAGAATAAGTATTCTGACAACAAATATATTTCTTTCTCTTACCAAATTTCGAATACAGAAAATTTGTTCTGGGGTGTTACAGATGTTTTTTATGTTCATTTGATCTTTGGCCCCCAATACGGGGCTCTGGATAATCGTTTATTAGAATTATCGATTTCAGATGGTAGACAACCTGAGGGAACGTGTTTCGCCTTTGAAATGGCATAACCCAGGACTTATTTTTTCATTTAATGACCTTGCAGGAAACACAAGAGAATCTCCACTTTATTTAGTGATATTTTATATGAGGCATTTAGTCAAGAAAAGGGATTGAACCAAAAAAGGGTGGTTAATAATGCTTATCGTAATATTGCTAACCTTTCAGACTCCCTATTCGAGGCTTTGATACATAAGTTGTTTATTAGGTATTCAGGGTTGGGGTTGAAAGACAACCTAAAGTGGAACGATGCTGAGCACTTGAAATATGCTGATGAATATGTTTTATGGTCTGTAGAGGACTTGTTTGAGAATAGGGAAGTGAATTTTGACTTGACTTCTATCCGATATGTTAAAATAAAAGATATTTTAACAACAGACTGTAAAGAGTTCATTGATCACCTTTTCACTGATCTGTTGAAACTAAAGAAAGCGATATTATTACCTGATATTCCTGTGGTAAATGCCGTTCGGTCCAGTACACAGCGTTTGTATCAACTGGATTCCGACAGTACAGATTTTAATCAAAGTATTAATTTTGTTCATGATCTTTTAGAAAATAAACAGTTCATATTTTATGGACTTGATAAGGCCAGCGCTAATTCTTTAATGTTTAGCCCGATTGATAATGCGTGGCTAAATGATGAAAATAGTGAATTATTTAACGAGAGGGAATGGGCGGCACGTGAAAAGGAGATTAAATTGAATGAGCAGATTTTAAATAAACGGCAACAAAAGCTGAAGAGGCAAGCATTTAAATACTGTACATTCTCGGATGATCGTCTGAATTTTATTCACGATTGGCTTCATACATTTGGGTTGGGTTTGACTCTAAAAATAGAACGGATCGAAGGGGGTCGTTCAGAGAGTAATAATAATTAATCAAGAAGCTGAAGAAGTAAATATTGCCGATTTGGGGTTTGGCTATTCTCAGATTTTAGCAGTTATATTTAAAATTGCCTCAATTTGTACTCCTATTAAAATACCATCACTGAAGCTGGATGGAATTAATTTTAATTTTTGGAATTATAAAACGCAAACCTTCCAATATTATCAAGTTTTAGGTGACTCGACGGGTAAACCCAACTGGTCCCGGGATGCTTTTGATTGTGTGTATAAAAATACCTTAAAACTAATCAAAGAAGAAGGCCCTGTTTATGACCGCAGTACTCCACGGGAGTTGATTATTTTAGAAGAGCCTGAGACGAATTTGCACCCAAAGTTACAGTCGATGTTAGCAGATATGTTGATTGATGCAACGCACCGTTTCAATGTGAATTTTATGGTTGAAACGCATTCAGAATATTTGATTCGAAAACTTCAATTCAATGTGGCGACCAAACAGATTGACCCTAATCTTATCAATTTGTATTATTTAAACCCTGCCACCGAAAACACGACGCCGGAGGAGCAATGTTATAAAATTGATATTCGCCCTGATGGTACCCTTTCCAGAGAGTTTGGTGAAGGTTTTTTGGATGAAACCTCTATGTTGATGATGGGTTTGGTAACAGGTAATTATAGGAAGTAGCATGTAAAGAGAACCTATCAAGAGTTTCTGCAATATTGATTTTTTGCAAGAGCTCGAAAAACAACTGTCGGGTGTAAGTTTATTGACGGCCACGGATAAGGATGAATTAATGCGTAATTTGGTTACCTTCCTGAATAAATCAACTTTCATTGCCTTCGACAAAACAGACCTTTCAAGCCATCCTGAGTTCATGAGTTCGCTGATTGGTCAGTCTTTATTAAATAACGCTATTACAGGGCGTGGGGGATTATTTGATGGGAATAGCTATCAAGTTGGTGACGGATTTACAACCCACTTTTCTTTTGGGGAAACAGGTGGCTTAAAGAAAATGATTGCTTCACCGCAGGATTGGCAACCCTATTCTGGACAGAAAGAATATCGGATAAGTAAAGATTCTGTTGGACAGCATACGCTAAACTCGTGGGGAGCGCTCGATGCATTGAAGCACTACACGGAGAGTTTCATCATTGTGGATAATTACCTGTTACAGCGACGTGATAAAAATGGCATTTCAGATTTTCAAATCAATCGCTGTTGGTATAATTTAAAGACTATTGTTGAGCAGGTATGTGCGGGCAATATGGATGAGCCTCTTGATTTGCTTGTTTGCGCTAACTTTGGTTCTAACGATGAATTGGCTTTGGAAGACCTTGAGTTTTGGTACGATAAACTGAACTGGTTTTTGGAGTTTGATTTAGGGCAGACGCAAGTAAACCTAACCTTTGTTCATGATGCAGATAAAAGTCTCCATGATCGTTGGATGTTCAGTCATTATTTTGCCTTCAAATCAGGAAATAGCTTTTCAAATTACTTTTCAGAAAGAGCTGGGCAAAATTGCGTACAGATGAAGGGAGGGACGGATCTGTCAGTTATTCCGATGAACGGTATGGAGGGGGAGGTAACCAAGGCGAAGTTTTTTATCGATAATCACCTTTTAGCAATTGGTAAAGTGGTTCAAAGCACAACCTTATTTAAAGGCAATAAAGAATGTCGATTGTTGGAAGTTGCAAGTAATGCGTAAAGGTAGTAGCTTTTGGGATTACGTTCTAATTCAATTTCTCCTATGTCAATAAACAAAATCAAACGCTTTCAATTGATCGATGAGGCAATTCAAAGCAAGGTAAAATATAACTTCAAAGAGCTTCGCGAATTTTTGAATAATCGATTGGACGATGCAGTCAGTGAGCGGACGGTCAAGCAGGATATTTCGGATCTTAAGAATGGAGTTTTTCGGGATAAGATGGCGCCGATCAAGTGCAATCAAAAGTTGGGTTATCATTATACGGATGCTAATTTTTCGCTGTTTGGTGGTGAGCTGAGTGAGATGGATAAGGGTGAGGTGAAGAATGTCATTACGATGTTGAGCCAGTATCAGCAGTATGAGCAGTTCAGTAGCATCAAGGAAAGTATTCAGTTGTTGAGTGCACAGTTTGATGTGGCTTTGCAGGCGGAAAAGAAACAGCAGAAGATCTTTTATGATGAACAACCGCTGAAGGGGATTGGGTTGATTGCGGATTTGCACAAGGTTTTGAATGAGGACGGGACCATTCAGTTGCTTTATCGAACATTTGATGGGGAGGAATATGATGCCTTGGTGCATCCATATTTGCTCAAGCAGTATAATAACCGATGGTTTTTGATCGGTATGACGGATAGCGATAAGGAATTGCGGGTGTATCCTTTGGATCGGATTATTCAGTTTGAGCAAAAGGAATACAGCTTGGAATATCCACCGCAGTATCCGAACGTCTCGGCGCTTTATAATTTGTGCGTGGGGGTAACGATTTATAAAGATACCCAACCTGAAAATGTCAAACTGAAGTTTTACGGCAACCGCAAGCATTATGTATTGACCAAACAACTGCATAAAACGCAAGAAGTCATCGAGGATACGGAGGATTATTTGATCGTTCAGCTTAGGGTGTACTTGAATAAAGAGTTGGAGAGTAAAATTTTGGAGTATGGGGCGGATGTGGAAGTTTTGGAGCCTGAACCGCTACGGGAGTCCATCAAGGGGCTTTTTGAAAAAGCGATAAAGCGTTATCAATAAAAAACAGAGCGATCCTCTGAAAAAAACTTGTCAGAAATGACAGGTTTTTTTTTACCCTTTTGAAAAGTGCAGGAATCTCGCACTTCTGTTCCCGTCTTTTGTAATGTCATCAGGGACAAACAACAAACATTCAAACCAACCCAATTACTTTACTATGGAATTACTACGCACACTGAACATCTTGCCCCAGTCATCAACCTCAAACGCATTGAGCTACAATGCTACTTACGGTGGAGCACTGACCGATGGCTACACCAGTGCTGCGGGTAATACCTACCAGAATGGAATTCGAGTGTCGGACGACTTGTTGGTAGTCGAGGACATTGGTCACGGTTACAGCCGTTCGTTTTTGAATGGCATCCGCATTTACAGTCGGGATAAAAAGACCTTGATCGCTGAGCGTCGCTTTCATTGCTATTTCTACAATAAGCAGTCGTCAGTAAATGAGGCGGTAGAATTGTTGGAGGGTGAGATTTACGCCGCTGCCCGTCGCCAGAACCACAGCCTCCGTGAGATTGATGTTCGCAGCAAGTGTCGCCAGGCGATCGGACAGGTGATGTTGCAATCGGCAAATAAAAATTTCCTTTTGGAATAAAAAAACAAGGGGGATTTGAAAAGTGCAGGAATCTCGCACTTCTGTTCCCGTCTTTTGTAATGTCATCAGGGACAAACAACAAACATTCAAACCAACCCAATTACTTTACTATGGAATTACTACGCACACTGAACATCTTGCCCCAGTCATCAACCTCAAACGCATTGAGCTACAATGCTACTTACGGTGGAGCACTGACCGATGGCTACACCAGTGCGGCGGGTAATACCTACCAGAATGGAATTCGATTATCGGACGACTTGTTGGTAGTCGAGGACATTGGTCACGGTTACAGCCGTTCGTTTTTGAATGGCATCCGCATTTACAGTCGGGATAAAAAGACCTTGATCGCTGAGCGTCGCTTTCATTGCTATTTCTACAATAAGCAGTCGTCAGTAAATGAGGCGGTAGAATTGTTGGAGGATGAGATTTACGCCGCTGCCCGTCGCCAGAACCACAGCCTTCGTGGGATTGATGTTCGCAGCAAGTGCCGCCAAGCGATCGGTCAGGTGATGTTGCAATCGGCAAATAAAAATTTCCTTTTGGAATAAAAAAACAAGAGGATTTGAAAAGTGCAGGAATCTCGCACTTCTGTTCCCGTCTTTTGTAATGTAAACCACAACAAAATATGATGATAGAAAAAAATACCCAAGCCGTATTGGTCTCAGAAAACATCGAGTATGTCAATGGTGAAAAATATTTGCACAGTATCCAGTTGTTCGACGACCAGAGCCGGCAACTATTGATGGAAAAGCGATTCAACAGACCTCACCAAACCGCTTTTACCATTGAGCAGGTCAAGCGGATGATCGACCAGCTTTCACATCAACAAAAATCCATTCAAAACACAATTGCACACGCCTAATGATGAACATGAATATCACTCAACCCCTAAAACACATGCCTGTAAAAATGCTGTCTTTCAATCGTTCTGCGGTTTCCAATGATGCCCTGAAAATTTTTAAACATGAATTCAGAAGTGTACTACACTTGATGATTGAGCTCGATGGGGAATTGATGATTTATTTTCATGCTGGAAGCATCGCGCAGGAAGGTCAATTGATAGGCAGAATAAAAGAACTGATAAAAATGTAGCCTTTTTATAAAGTGCAGAAAACCCGCACTTCTTGGCCTTAATTTTACATCATCATCACAAACACACAACAACACATGACTATGGAACTACAAGCAAATAACAATCAGCAAGTAACTATTTTGGATGCTCAAGCCACCGATTTTGGCTTTGTTTTCTCCAGTGGTGAGCGACAAGCAGGAAAGCTTCGCATTGTTGAGGACCTTGGAGGGGCCGTTGCTACCCGTTTGCTGATGGGTTTCAAGGTTTATTTCGGCAATACCCTGATTGCGGATGAAAACTTTGTGGGTCAGAAAATGGGCTATGCTCGAAATAAGGTCTGTAATATGATTGAAGACAGCACCGTTCGAGGACTGGAAGAATACTGTGAGCGCAGAAACAGGCCTTTCGATAAGGGGAAGGCGAGAGCGATGGTCAGACAGTCATTGGACCTGAGCTATTTCGCCAACGAGGAGCCTTTGGGTGAATTATTGGACAGCTGGGGAGTGTAGATAAAGCAGTCATTTCCGTACTGACGTTGCATGGAACGTCCCTACAAATTACCCTTATAGAACCCAAAAACTTAATTCTCAAATCTGATTAAAGATGAACAACTCACTGACAACCTCTCGCCAAGACATTACCACCAACCTGGAACTAACCGCTGGGCAAGCGACCGAAATGGGCTTTTTGTTCATGGAAGGTAAACGACAGGCTGGAGGAATGGAGATCAATGAATCCGTAGCCACAACCCGAGGCATTCGCTTGCTGATGGGCTTTACGGTCAAGGTCAATGGCCAGGAGATTTGCAGTGAGAATTTCGTCGGACAAAAGATGGGCTATTCTCGGGATAAAGTTCGGAAAATGGTAGAGGAATCTACTTTCAAAGGCTTGGAGGCTTATGCCCGTCGATCCAACCGACCATTCCACAGAGAAGCCACACGCGCCAAACTTTGCCAACTGTTGGATGAATCCTATTATCAGCAGAGCGATGAAGCTATTTTGGACCTGCTTGGTAGGCTCTGATTATTTTGAACAGATATAAAAATCATCATTCTCAACCACAAATTCTACCATCATGAATATTTCAACAACCGAAACCAACCCTCAAATGGATCTATTCAACACCCCAACGACCCCAGAACACGAATGCCTCAAAGGACTGATCATCACTGCTCAGTATACTACACCATCGGGTGTGTTGATTGTGGAAGGTTGCCGACATCTCGAAGACTTACAGGTGGTCGAGAAGTTTGCCTTTCTGACCAATGGACAGGTGCGTATTCAAGAGCTGAAAATCAAGTTTGCAGGCAAAGAAATCGGCAAGCAAAATTACTTCAAAGCCAAACAGGTGTATTCCCCGCTGAAAATCAAGGAACTTGCCAAGGCTTTGACCATGGATAGCCTGACCACTTTTGTGCAGAATGGTGAGGTAGCACTTGATCTGAAACAAGCAGAAACCAAGGTGGAAAAAATCCTGGCTGATGCTTATATGGCCAAGCAACAGGAGGCGATGGATGATCTGCTCGACGCCTGGGGGTTGTAGGATTCGCTGGTCGTAGCCTCTCGCTACGATACTAAAATATGGCAATCGACCAATTTACCCACAGATAAATCAGTGGGCTACAATAGTCAAACCCATTAAAATGGGTTGGCGTGGTGGTTCATTCGAACGGCAATTTTGAATGGATATAGAGCTTCGATTGAATCAAGTGACCAACCTACTTCAGTAGGTTTAACACTGTTAGCTCATTGCTTTAGCTGTGGGTACACACCTTCCGGGTGTGATGACGAAACCATTAACTCAACTTTTGAAGGCGAGCCCGATCTTTACCGGAGTATTGATTAAAATTTTCCACTAAAATCCTTAAGTGCAAAATCACTGCACTTCTCTTGATCACCTTTGTATTAACACATCTACCTAAACGATCATAACATGAACTTCAGAAAAAGAATCACCCTTATTCCTGGCTTACTGAAAGTGAACCTTTCCAAAACGGGTGCAAGCTTGACGATCGGCCCAGACGGCTGCAATGTCAATATTGGAAAGAAAGGGACTTATCTCAATACCGGCATACCGGGCAGTGGCCTTTACGATCGGAAGAAGATTAGTGGGAGAAGCAAACAAAAGCCCTAAGCCGGCTATTTGAAGCTGATTTTCTTACCTCTTACAAACCAAAATATTTCCATGACAACACAAATTATATATCCCAAAAATAAGCTGAGTACCCCCGTTTTATCACCGATTTGTTACGGTATTGATTTGGGAACCACCTACAGCCTTATCGCTAAAGTGGATGCCGAGGAAGTAAACTTCAGTGTTTCCAACAATCGTATTCCGGTGAAGTTAATCAAGACCCCTCAGCAAAGCCCACGGGATTTTGATCCGGTGATCGAAGATGAGAAACTGGCCTCTATGGTGGCGTTGGTGAATGGGAAGCCATTTGTGGGAAATAATTTGTACCACCTCAAGGGGATGGATGGCTTCAATTATAAAGAGAACTTCTTTTACCATTGGAAGGTAGAGATGGGGGTCGATCAGTGTCCCATGTATCCGAATGCCGTTAGCGATAAGTTTGATATGCCCTATAAAATTGCGGGAGGAATCTTGAACTATATGCGGGCGCATCATTTGAGAAGCAAGGATGAAGTATTGCCCAATACGATCATCACCGTGCCGGCTTCTTTTCAGCCTAACCAAAGGCAGGATACTTTGCGTGCGGCAGAACGTGCCCACATTCAGACCAACGAAAAGATGTTGATTGATGAGCCCAATGCGGCCTTTTTGGGTTATTTCAACCGATTGGATGAGCAGGAGAAACAACGATGGGCCAAGGAGGTCCGCAACAAAAACATCCTGGTGATTGACTTTGGCGGTGGCACACTCGACTTGTCGATTTTGAATGTTGATTTCCGAAAAGAGGAAGGCATTGCCATTGGTAATGTAGCGATCTCAAGGTACAACGATTTGGGTGGTCAGGATTTGGATACCTTATTGGCTGAAGAGCTTTTGTTTGACTTGTTCAAGGGAAAATGTCCGGAGATAGAAACCGTGGATCATCAGGTACTTCAGCAGAAGATTTTCCCACAGCTGTCCGTTATTGGCGAGCAACTCAAAAAGGGTATTTGTGAAAAAATCAGCTTGAAAGCAAGGGATAAAAATGCGATGGATTTGCCTTTGGAGGATATTCATTTTGAGCTCTTGGATGCTGAAGTGATTTATGAGGGGAATACCTACTTTATGGATCCGATTAAAATCAGTGGAGAGGAGTTTTTAAAACTGTTTCGAAAGATCTTTGCAGGTAAAAAGCATGAGTTCAAATATCAGGACAAAACCGTGCATTCGGTCAGTTCATCGATTGGGGATATTATCGAAAAAGCCGATCTGACGCTCGATCAGATTGACTTCACCTTGTATGTGGGCGGCAGCAGTTTTAACCCACTGCTGAAAAGTCTGGTAGGGGAGAAGTTGCAAAATACCCAGCACCTGCAAACCAACGAACCCGATAAGCTCGTGGTGGAAGGAGCGACGGTTTATTCCTATTTCTTGCATCATTATGGCGTGTCCTTGATTACACCGATCACAGGGGAAAATATTGGCATCATTACCCAGGGGGAGCAATTTTATACCTTGATCGAAAAAGGAAAACAGTTGCCCGCTACGGTGGATATTCCACATTTCAGGTTGCAGAGCAATTTGAATCAGGAGGTAGTGATTCCGGTATGTATCAATGGGGTAGATTTCCCGATTGGTGAGCTGCGTTGCGATTTGGAAAAGGTCTATAATATTGATGCGGAAGTCAAACTCAAGGCGACCATTACGGAGAATAAAATGTTCGATGTTTCGGTTTATATAGACAATGAATTCATTGACCAGGCGACTTTTGAAAACCCTTTCAGTTTGGGAAAAATGACCGAAGAGGAGTTGGAAATTCATCGGACCAAAATGGCGATCAACAAAGCCAAAACCAAAGGCAGGAAGTCAGAAGAAAAAAGACTGATTCGCTCTTTGATCTGGATGCATTCTGATATGAATAACCATGCAGGAGCTGTTGAAACCGCCGAGGAATATATTAAGCGATTTGACGATCAGGATGAATGGGTTTGGAATTTAAAACACTGTTCGTTAAGTAGTCTGGGGCGGAGAAAAGCTTCTATTCAGGCCTTGGAGCGGTCGTTGGAGATTAACCCGAATAACTCTTCTATGATTTACAATTACTCATTGATCCTTGCCGAGGACAGTGATGAAAAAGCATTGGAGTACTTGGAAAAACAGCCTGAGGGAATCAAATCAGATGCGACGATTCGGTTGAAAATAATTGCATTGAAGCATGAAATAGGGCAGGATGTTAAAACCGAAGCCCAGTCCGTAGTGGATGATTATAAAGCACAACCCCACCATTATTCAGATTTTGATAAAAGGGTAATGCTGAAGCCTGTTTTCAAAATCGCTGGGGAGGCTTACGCTTATACTTCACCGAAGAAAAATCGAAACGAGCAGGATAAAGGAAAATACCTGTCCACCAATAATCTGCCGGTGGTATAGTACAGACGTTGCATGCAACGTCCCTACCCCCACATAGCATCCACTTGTCCAATACATCATTTTTAAATTAAATTTACCAAATAGATATGTTCTTAATTCCTTACAACAAACTCTCTGAAGAGCAAAAAAGCGTTATCCGCCGCATCTCCCGCCAAGACAGCAACCTGTTCGTGCAAGGCCCTCCTGGCTCAGGCAAAACCTTGATCAGTCTTTATACCTTGAAGGAGATGATTGAAGAACGTGCGATCCGTCCATTGTTACTGATGTATAATCATAGTCTGTATGGTTATCTAAGCAAAGCGATGGAGGAGCTTGAGGTAACCGACAACGTTACCATTGCCACCAAAGACAAGTTGTTTTGGGATGTTTCTCGTGATTTAGGCTTTCGACCTCAGCAGTGGGAGGAGGTTTATGATGCTGTAAAAAGGAGAAAAGTTAAGAAAAGACGCCCTTATGATAAGGTTTATATGGACATATTGAATTTTCTGAAAGATGAGTCGCTTCCCAAATATGATTTCGCCGTGATCGACGAAGTGCAGGACGTTAGTTTGGAGGAATGGAATCTTTTGAAGCGCATGACCACCAAGGTAATCTCTTTGGGGGACTTTGATCAGGGGGTCTATGACACCAATTTGCAGGAATGGCATATCACTCAAAACGCCAACAAGGAATCCTTGACCGCTATTTTTCGCT
Source organism: Persicobacter psychrovividus (assembly GCF_036492425.1). NCBI lineage: Bacteria > Pseudomonadati > Bacteroidota > Cytophagia > Cytophagales > Persicobacteraceae > Persicobacter > Persicobacter psychrovividus. The sequence goes on along the minus strand of NZ_AP025298.1, from coordinate 26,657 downwards.
TCCACAAACATATTGCGGAGTTGGCCGAACCTTTCAGTAGAAGTAAAGACTCATTGGTGAGTAAGGTTACCCGTGAGGAGTCCGCTGTACCGATGCTCTATGATGTACATTCTTCTGAAGAAGCAGATAAAATCGCTGAAATTTTGCGTAGCCTACGAGCAACACGGGAGCGTGTGGGAATTTTGTGCCCAGACCGTGGATTGTTGGTAGAAATGGAGAAAAGCCTTTCAGATAGAGGGGTTAATGCAAAATTTTATGCCAAAAACAACGAATTACGTGAGCATGATTTTACCTCAAATGAGCCATTGCTTTTGACCAGCTTCAGTGCCAAAGGATTGGAGTTTGAGCACGTGATCATGTTTGGTTTCAACAACGATTCGGCCAAGGTTTCTGAATTCGCCCGTGAGCAATATTTGAATGATATCATTTATGTAACCATCACCCGGACCAATAAAAATTTGTATGTGATCCGGAATGAAAAGACTGTTTCGGCCATCAAAAACATGAAGGTCAGCCAAAGTAATCAATCCCCAGAACTCAGCATTGACGATTTATTCTAATGGAAAATAAGAACAACCTTCGCAAAATGGTCATCAGCCTCAAGGAGGCAGAATTATTGATTTTCAACAAGGCCCTCTTGATACAGGAGGAGCGCTTGACCATTCAGCACCGTCAAAAGAACTACAGCGTCAAAATTTCCTTTCAACAGGATCACCCGCGCTTATTTCAGGGACATCAGCTATTGCTCTTTTCAGATATTGTAGAGTTTGAATGTGTGGAAGCAGATTTCAAGTTGTTTTCCAGTCAGTTCGCTTTGCCAATGGGTTTGTTAAAAACCACTAAAGCTGAGGTTCGGGACGATGAGCAGAAATACCAGGAAGAGATCCTTGATCAAAGTGCTTTGCGGGTTTTCACCAAGCTGAAAAATGTGCAGTCCTATTTTTTGGGGTATCAGTTCGAGCAACTTGATCAGCAAATAAATTGGAGCGATTTTAAGATTAATTTTATCCAAGAGATCAGTCAGTGCAACTATTTTCAATCTCTTCCCCTGAAAGGGAAAATCCCGAATCTCTTGTATGATCGTCGGGTTTGGTGGATGAAATCTGTGGGGGAGTATTATAAAAACCATCACTTTATTGGCATGCCTCAGGCCGAGGAAAATTTAGCAGAATTAAAAAACTGGCTGAAGGTATTTGTGCAGGGAACAGAACAACAAGTGCAGCAGGCTTTGCTCGCGGTACCTGATTTTTTATTGCCTGAGTTACCATTTATTCTTGGGTATTATACTGCCTGCCAGAGTTATGAAAAAATTGAAAACCGGAGTAAGAATATCTCTGGATTGGTTAGCACACTAAATAAATCCGCTTTGGGAGCGTATATGTCTGAATATCAATATTGGACCACCGTATTTTTGGCGGTTCACCAGGATGACCTATATGGTATTCACGCTATTGAGGCCATTCGACCACCTATTCAAGCTTTGGATAATGCCTTATGTGAGTGCATTTTAGGCGTTGGAAATGAGGGGGGTATAGCCTTGAAGCCAACCAATGAAATAACTAAAGAAGAACGGGTAAGGCAATATAAAAGCCTCCTTACCGGCAGGAAGGCCAACCGTAAATCTGAGTTGATACAGCCCGAGGAAGTCGAAGAAAAGCTGAGGCAGAAATGGCAGTCCGAATTGGTATTTGTTGATGTGCTTGCCCGATCTAAAGGAGCAGTCAATACACTCCAAATGGTCAATCAGCAAATTTGCCTGATGACCCCATCGTATGAACTGCCCATTCATCGACGGACTTTTATGCTGCCAGAAAAACCACCCAGGGCAATTGAGCAGTATTTACAGGCGAACAAATACAAATCGATGCCTTTGGCTGATTTTGTTCCCAAAAATAAGGAGGTCATTTTCTCGCAGGGGGCGCAGGTGGCCGGGGTTACTCAGCCCCATGAAGTGCAATTTGACGGTGCTTTTGAATTGGTGATGGATGCTATTCGACTCCAAGGGAAAAAACATCCAAAATGCGTCTTCATCCTCAAGGTTAATCGGAAACAGGAAGAATTGCATCAGCAGGCTTTTGATGCCGAGCGTCGTCAGGTGCAGGCTTACCTGAACCAATTTTTTGAGGAAGTAAATCTGATCGTGAAGAATGTGAAGAAAAACATAAAGCGTCCGTCAGACAAGGAGCTTTTGAGATTGCTCGGGCAGTCGATGGAAGGGGTGCGCCTAAAGGATACTTTCATTGCGATGCATCAGATTCCTTCAGAAACAGCGCATTGGCTTGTGCAGGCTACTGATGATTTCTTTATTGACACAGGCGCAATCCCAAAATGTATAAATACCTTGATTTAAAGCTAAATACTTGATACTGGTCGTGGCGTCTCGCTGCGGCCCTGCAAATAAACATCTAAATACACTTTACCGTTTTTAGCCCTTTTTATAGCTCAAAACCCAACAAACCCAACAAACTCAACATCAAAAATGAAAAAAACAACCCTATTCATCCTCCTGTTACTGGCTTTCGGAGCTGTTCAATCTTCTGCCCAGGAACTACCGCTTGATTCGCTCAGCATTACCACAAACATCAAAACCCTCAGCAAGAAGGCGAAGAGGAAAGATGTAGATGCCACTTATCGGCTCGGTTTGGCTTATCAAAATGGCTGGGGGGTTCCAAAGAATAATGACAAAGCTTTTGAAGCCATGAAGTTCAGTGCTGAGCAAGGCGATCCTCGCGCACAGGTCGAATTGGCGGTCGGCTATAAACTTGGCTACGGAACGGCTATTGACCTGGAGAAAGCTCGATATTGGGTTGAGAAAAGTGCGACACAGTTAAACCCTTCGGCGATAAGGCTTGCTTTCGACTGGGCATTTGCTCGGGGAGATAAACAGGCTACTTTCGACTGGGCGGAGCTCGGGGCGAAAAATGATTTAGCCGGAGCGCAATATTATTTGGCATTTTTTTATCAGAAGGGTATAGCTTGCGATGTGGATCTTCAGCGTGCTATCCATTGGGCAAAGCGTTCAGCCAATCATCAATACATCCCGGCATTTCGATTGCTGGCAGAAATATACATGGATGGTGCGGTGGAAAATGGTCGTTCAGACCGTGATAATTTTTTTGAAGGAATACAGTGGCTGGAAGCGGCTGTGGAGCTGGATGATGCAGAAAGTAAGTATCTGCTGGGGAATATATACATCGAATCTGGGGATGAAAGTAAAAATGAGGAGGGCTGGTCACTGATAGCTGAAAGTGCATTAGCGAATTATACAGAAGCTAAATTTGATATGGCTTTGGTATTGTTCAATGATGGAGATTGTTTGGATGATGAGTTGAAGATTTGCGTCAGGTTGATAGAGGAGTGTGCTGCTGATGGATTTGCAATGGCATATAATGCCTTGGGGGCTTTTTATGAAGAAGGGATATATTATAAAAAAGACCTCAAAAAGGCAGAAGATTGGTATCTCAAAGGCGCGGAAAAAAGCTATGTGGAAGCACAATATAATTTGGGTAAACTCTACCTGAGTCAAAATGCAACCGGTGAATTAGCCGAAAAAGGTTGGAATTGGTTGATGCAGGCTTCTGACAATGGGCATGTAGAGGCTGGTTTTGAAATCGGTTTGTTGCTGTGGTATAAGAATAAGGACAAAGCGACCAATATCGAGGCAATAAACTACATAAATAGAAGTGCAGAAGCAGGGTATGCTCCAGCGCAAAGTTTTTTGGCAGATTATTTTTTACATGGCTACGGTGTGAAAATAGATAAAGACAAAGGATTTTTTTGGGCCAAGAAAAGTGCAGAGCAGCATAATACTTCCGGGCTAAGGCTCCTTGCTTTGGCCTATTTCCGTGGCGACGGACATACGGTCGATTATCAAAAGGCATTTGAACTTTTTGTGGCTTCAGCTGAGCAAGGGGATAAATATGCTCCCTGTATGTTGGGGTATATGTACGGAATGGGCAAAGGAGTAGAAAGGGATCTGTCAAAGGCAGCATCATGGTATCAAATGGGAGCCGACCGTGGAGATACCGAAGCTCAAAGTAATTTGGCACTGGTGTATTTGCGCGGAGATGGCGTAGCAAAGGATGAAAAGAAGGCCTTCGAATGGATGCAAAAAAGTGCCGATCAGGGAAATGGCTTTGCCCAATTTGAATTATCCAAAATGTATTTGATGGGGCAGGGGGTAAAAGTGAACCAAAGAAAGGCCATGGAGTATCTGACACAAAGTGCTGAAAGCGGGGATAAAAACGCACAATACGAACTGGCAACGCATTATCATGAAGGGAAGGGTGTGAAAAAGGACCTCGAAAAGGCCATAGAGTGGTACCATGCCAGCGCTATGCAGGGCCACCGAGATGCCCAGCGTTATTTAGGAGAACTGATGATCCAGGAAGGAACGACGGAAGAAGTGAAAGAAGGCGGCCGAAAATGGCTCAAGATCAGTGAGGAAAACCCCAATGAACCTGTACAGCGTATGGTGTTGGAGTATGAGTGGTAGGCATAAAAGTAAACATAACCGTGTGGAGCGGTAAATATTATTTAAACACAAAAATATCATGAAAACAAAATTGACTGACATAACGATTTTTGGACTCATCGGACTTGGAGTGCTCACCGCACTGATGATTACCCAATCGGTTTGGGACCTTGATTTAATCCCTAAGAACTTGGAGAAATATGTGTATGGGCTCACCGGAGCGCTCGTTACCCTGGTGATGTTCCTATTTTTAGCCTCTTTTATTTCAGAATTACAGGGGATTAACCGCAACCTATCCTTAAAATCAAGAACCGATGAAATGGATTAAAAAGTTTGTCGAAATTCCATTTTGGAAAATATTACTATATGGTGGATGTGTGCTGACATCGATGATCATTGTCTTGATGTTGATCGGATTTGTGATTGCTCTATTCTCCGATTATGGAAGACTATTTGCATTTCCGCTATCCACCTTTTTTACGATGCTCTATGGTTATGGCCTCCTGCTGTATTTTCCAATGAAATTACTGCTGAAATTGAAGCAGATAAATTTGTCGATCTGATAAAGGTGAAGTTTTAAATTAGACTGACGAATATTTAGCACCTCTCGGCCTATTGTCCTGGAGGCTGACTCATAAACCTCTACCTTATCACAAGGTAGAGGTTTTATTTTTTAGCAATCAGATCAATCAAGTCCCTCATAATGCTCGCTGTCTTAATCCCTTTTGTATTGGATGCTGACTCGGAGAATTGCCTATCATGTCCGCTTAAGTCAATGTCCGGATGGTCTTAATCCCTTTTGTATAGGATGCTGACTCGGAGTACCATACCGCAAAATCCAAGAAATTGGTTTCATGTTGTCTTAATCCCTTTTGTATAGGATGCTGACTCGGAGTACCATACCGCAAAATCCAAGAAATTGGCTTCATGTTGTCTTAATCCCTTTTGTATAGGATGCTGACTCGGAGAAGAAGTCTTTCAAGAAAGACCTTGTAGTATTCTACATGTCTTAATCCCTTTTGTATAGGATGCTGACTCGGAGCTTACCTTTACAGGTAATGATAGATCTTTAAAAGATTTGTTGTCTTAATCCCTTTTGTATAGGATGCTGACTCGGAGAGCTCTTAAGCAGTTCTCTTCCACTGGAAAAGAGAGTCTTAATCCCTTTTGTATAGGATGCTGACTCGGAGCCCCTGATTTCACATTCGAAATGTCTACTGACATGGGTGTCTTAATCCCTTTTGTATTGGATGCTGACTCGGAGGCTTGCTTGAAAAAGCCTATGAATTAGGTCATATAAGTCTTAATCCCTTTTGTATTGGATGCTGACTCGGAGATGAGTCAATCGATTCCCAAGAGGAATTCGATGAAATGTCTTAATCCCTTTTGTATTGGATGCTGACTCGGAGTTTAAGGTTGAAAGAGGTCTTCAAGTATTGGCGGAGATGGTCTTAATCCCTTTTGTATTGGATGCTGACTCGGAGAGGGAAAGAAGTTAAAAGTATCAAAGGAGTCGAAGACGTCTTAATCCCTTTTGTATTGGATGCTGACTCGGAGACCAACAAATAATATCGAAATGGAAATTTTGAAATGTCTTAATCCCTTTTGTATTGGATGCTGACTCGGAGAGACGGCAAAATAGTGTGGAGTATGCACCGTAAAGGTGTCTTAATCCCTTTTGTATTGGATGCTGACTCGGAGGTCATATTTAGGATGGGTATTCCAAGCGGATACCATTGTCTTAATCCCTTTTGTATTGGATGCTGACTCGGAGAACAAAGTTATCTTTTTTATCGGTGACTTTACAAGTGTCTTAATCCCTTTTGTATTGGATGCTGACTCGGAGTGAATGCTTTTGCATTCGTGGCGCTGCAATGTATCGAGTCTTAATCCCTTTTGTATTGGATGCTGACTCGGAGGAGGAAGGCTCCTATCACGAAAATGTACACGAGCTACTGTCTTAATCCCTTTTGTCTTGGATGCTGACTCGGAGTAAGAAAATCTACTACCCATGTGGTAGTACATATCGTCTTAATCCCTTTTGTATTGGATGCTGACTCGGAGGCAGAAACTCTCAGACTTTATAGAATCTATAAAGTCGAGTCTTAATCCCTTTTGTATTGGATGCTGACTCGGAGGAATAACTGATGAACAATATCAGTTATTCGGTATCCTCCAGTCTTAATCCCTTTTGTATTGGATGCTGACTCGGAGTGGGACTACTTGTTACATCAATTCAATGCTCACCCAATGAGTCTTAATCCCTTTTGTATTGGATGCTGACTCGGAGTTTTAATGAATTAATCAGAGATAATTCATTTAGAGTCTTAATCCCTTTTGTATTGGATGCTGACTCGGAGTCGTAAACGACAAACTCTTCATCTCTTCGGTCGCTGGTCTTAATCCCTTTTGTATTGGATGCTGACTCGGAGAACAAAGCTACCAACCCTAAAAGTAGCCCAAGAATTAAGTCTTAATCCCTTTTGTATTGGATGCTGACTCGGAGCCTTGAACCATACCCCAATTAAGGGGAACGGTAAAAAGGTCTTAATCCCTTTTGTATTGGATGCTGACTCGGAGGGTAGCCCAATTGAGTGGGCAAATTTTCACCACGTCTTAATCCCTTTTGTATTGGATGCTGACTCGGAGCCATACGACGTGTTCGTATGGCAAAAATTAGGAGATTGTCTTAATCCCTTTTGTATTGGATGCTGACTCGGAGTAAAGTTATTTGGTTCTCACAGATTCTATTAGAACCGTCTTAATCCCTTTTGTATTGGATGCTGACTCGGAGTAGAAACTTAAAGTAAGACCTTCTAAGAAGGCCAATAGTCTTAATCCCTTTTGTATTGGATGCTGACTCGGAGTATCAAATGAGCAATTCCAAAAATGTGAAAAAGGGTATAAGTCTTAATCCCTTTTGTATTGGATGCTGACTCGGAGGTTCCTTAACACTTACGAAACGCAACTCAAAGAAGTCTTAATCCCTTTTGTATTGGATGCTGACTCGGAGGTTCCTTAACACTTACGAAACGCAACTCAAAGAAGTCTTAATCCCTTTTGTATTGGATGCTGACTCGGAGTATCTTTCCTTGAAAAATCTATCTGTCTTGAACACAAGTCTTAATCCCTTTTGTATTGGATGCTGACTCGGAGAAAAGGGTTTGTCATTTTCTAACGCGTTGAATTTCGTAAGTCTTAATCCCTTTTGTATTGGATGCTGACTCGGAGGGGGAGAAGATTATTGGCAGAATTATTTGGTTTTCACGTCTTAATCCCTTTTGTATTGGATGCTGACTCGGAGCATGAAAAAATCAAATCGCAAAGGTCTATCATTCTCAGTCTTAATCCCTTTTGTATTGGATGCTGACTCGGAGCCTTAATACTTGTAGCCAAGATTGGGAATTCGCAGAGCGTCTTAATCCCTTTTGTATTGGATGCTGACTCGGAGTTTAACATTTACAGGAAACGATCGATCTTTGAAAGACTTGTCTTAATCCCTTTTGTATTGGATGCTGACTCGGAGATCGAGAGAATATGTCATTAATGACAAAACTCTAGTCTTAATCCCTTTTGTATTGGATGCTGACTCGGAGCAAAGGGTTTTCATTTTCTAACGCAATCGACTTCATGTCTTAATCCCTTTTGTATTGGATGCTGACTCGGAGAGCAAAATGGAAATTTTGAAAGCATTAACAACCGTACTGTCTTAATCCCTTTTGTATTGGATGCTGACTCGGAGACCCGTACACTAAACAAGGTAATCGCTTGTCAGGTAAAGTCTTAATCCCTTTTGTATTGGATGCTGACTCGGAGTGGGCAGATTTTCACCACAAAGAAGAACGGGAAAGTAAAGGTCTTAATCCCTTTTGTATTGGATGCTGACTCGGAGCCTAACCGCTTTGTATTCAGCAAATTGGAGAAGGTGGTGTCTTAATCCCTTTTGTATTGGATGCTGACTCGGAGACGATGTCTTCGTATGGCAAAAGCTACCGGACTTTATCGGTCTTAATCCCTTTTGTATTGGATGCTGACTCGGAGAATGAAGTATACGGCAAGGTAATTAAAGATTACCCTAAGTCTTAATCCCTTTTGTATTGGATGCTGACTCGGAGAATCACTAACAACCGCATTAAAAGGAGTAGAAGCTACAACGTCTTAATCCCTTTTGTATTGGATGCTGACTCGGAGGGAGAGAACGAAATCTACAAAAAGATTTCTAAAGATGGGAGTCTTAATCCCTTTTGTATTGGATGCTGACTCGGAGGAGACACCAACACCAACGAATAACTACCATGACGAAAGTCTTAATCCCTTTTGTATTGGATGCTGACTCGGAGATTTGGAATGCACTATAATGAGTGCCCTGCTGATATGTGGTCTTAATCCCTTTTGTATTGGATGCTGACTCGGAGGACTGGATAAACTATCGGAAACGGTAGTTACACCTCGTCTTAATCCCTTTTGTATTGGATGCTGACTCGGAGTTGCCGAATGTGAACGGCACAAGCACTGAAAAGTGCTGTCTTAATCCCTTTTGTATTGGATGCTGACTCGGAGGGAAAGCTGAATCTCGCGGATGCGGATCCAAATTGGAACGGTCTTAATCCCTTTTGTATTGGATGCTGACTCGGAGGTTTTTCTTTTAAAGGGGTGAACCGTAGTAATACAGTCTTAATCCCTTTTGTATTGGATGCTGACTCGGAGTACTGTTTCAAATGTGTTTTCGATTGCGTTACCCAGTCTTAATCCCTTTTGTATTGGATGCTGACTCGGAGCCGAAGTTAAAAGCTTCGGTAAGTAAATAATAAGAGGGTCTTAATCCCTTTTGTATTGGATGCTGACTCGGAGAAAGGTGTCGTTTCTACAAAAGTGCATATGTCTTGAGCAGTCTTAATCCCTTTTGTATTGGATGCTGACTCGGAGTTAGAGTATTTTGCAAAGTAATTCGAAACAGATAGGCGGTCTTAATCCCTTTTGTATTGGATGCTGACTCGGAGCTAAAGGGAATTGAAGCAACTACTTTGAAGTCCGTGGTCTTAATCCCTTTTGTATTGGATGCTGACTCGGAGTCATCCTTTGGGTATTCCTCATAATACCTTGCGCACTGTCTTAATCCCTTTTGTATTGGATGCTGACTCGGAGTTTTATTAAAATGACAACTATTAAATTCAACACCCCGGCAAGTCTTAATCCCTTTTGTATTGGATGCTGACTCGGAGTAACAATAATAAATGTATATTGGGCTCGTTATTTTGAGTCTTAATCCCTTTTGTATTGGATGCTGACTCGGAGGAAGTCCGTGCAGGACTCTAAAGCATTACTTCTTAATGTCTTAATCCCTTTTGTATTGGATGCTGACTCGGAGGCTACTTGAGGAAGCCCACAAAGAGGGATTGATTACGTCTTAATCCCTTTTGTATTGGATGCTGACTCGGAGAGGTGATTTTTGCGATTTTCGAAAAATACCTGTTAATAGGCTGTGAGAGCGGTTTTTGTTCTTTAAAAAACAAGAAATCAAAGAACAAAGTGCAATCATTATTTGAAAAGTACAAAATATGTTTTGCGATGCAAAGTTAGCACTTTTTCATTAAAGTAACAAATATCAAAATAGTCATTAAAATAATGCCCTATTTTTAATAATATATGTGTATGCATTGTAAAAATTATATTATTGCTGAAAATTAAGTGAGTAGGCTTATGGCACAACAGATCCCATTAAAATGAGAAATCGTTTTCAATTTATATGACTTAAATGCATTATGGTTGTATTATAATGCCAAGGCGTAAATCAATAAATAAAAATAACAGACTCTGTTATATTTTAGGGGTGGTTAAAATGGCGGTTCTTCTTTCTGGTCATTGATGGCCTTGAGCTCTTGGGCAAAAGAGGTGCAAAAGGCTGATATTTGATCTTTCCGGCTGACTTGTTTTCCTTTGAAGAGGGTAGGTTCGTACAAAAAATCGTCCATGCATTGAATAACAATACGTTTGGCTTCAGGCCCAAGGTAATACGCGCCATTGGGTTGTACCTCGAAAAACTCTTCGAATAAAACCTCTTCCAGACACAGCTTAATAATCACATAATCCGCCCACACCCGGTATTTTTCAATCACATCATAAGTCAAAACAGGCTTGTTGTGTTCGTCGCGGTGCATAAATCCTACATACGGATCAATCCCTGCTTTCACCAATGCAGATTCTACTTCGGTATATAACATACCATAAGCATAGTTCAAAGCACCATTGAACCGGTCAAGTCCGGGGTGTTGGCTTCTTCCCTTAAAGCGATAAGGTTCGGGCAGACTTTTACTGACGGCCTCAAAGTAAGCACGGGAGGCCGTTCCTTCAATCCCCCGAAGTGTAGAAGCCATTTTTTTGATCGAAACCACAGGCGTTTTTTCTAACTTGCTTTTTTGCTGAAAAATAATGTCTTGTCCCTGTTTCAGATGAGGTTCAGGGTCAAAACTGGTCTGCAGACTCATCAGTACCGCCAGCTGTCCATCCATTTTATCGGTCAGCCGTTGAACGACCCACGACGTTACCTCATCAGACTGAGAAAAGAGCAGTTGGTTTTTCCGGATAGTAGCAATGGAGCCATACTGATTGGACCACACCCGCCCAACAGGGTTGCCGTTGCGATCTACAAACACCACGGCAATCTGATTTTGAATCGCCAGAATAATGGCATCGGCAGTGGTAGAAATCCCTTTCTGAATAAAAATGGTGTCGAGCTTTATCGGACTGACCGATTTGCTTCCTTCTTTGGTCTTGATATGAAAAATACCATCCTTAACCGACAGGTTCATACCATAGGAATTGAGATAAAGTTGTATTGCCATGATGGATTGTTTTAAGTAAATAAGCACAGAATAGAAACTGCAAAAGAGTACTGCCTAACCAATTTCCCGCCACATCAATACACCTTCGTCGCCAACCAACCCCAACAAGATTTCCTGCTGTCCCAGCTTTTTCGAGCCATCCCTTTGACCGTCTGCTCATTTAGCAAACGGTTTGCTTTTTTGGTCGGCACAAAAATATCATCCACAAAACCGAAGCCTTTGGCATGTTTGCGGAATTGTCCTTTGAACTTCCGTTGTTCCATCGACTGCTTACTCACCTTTTCAGAGAATTCCGCACAGGTTTTTAAATGATCCTCCGTCGGGGCGATGGCCGCCAAAACATCATAGTCAGGAATTTCCTGTAATTTTTCCCGCCACCGATCCGTCGGGTAACCTGCTTTTTCTCGAATGTCCAGGTTTTTCTCAAAGAAAAATTTAGCCGTAGCATATTGCTTTTTGCGGTAATAAATTCCCCCCAAATCCTTCAACAGCCCAAGAGTGAAAGCCGCCTCTCCACGGAAATTGGTATAGGCATATAACAGTACTTGCTCCCTCTGCTCAGAATCCCGCTCAAAGGTATTGGCCAACAACTGCCAGGCCCAGTACTCACTGCTTTTTTTGGGTAGGAAAGCCAAAGCAGACTTCCGTGCCTCAACACCCTGCCCAAGCAACAGATGAAGTTGTGCCAGTTTATAGTGGTAAAAATCCCACGAACAAGCCCAGTCTTCTAAGGAGACCATTCGGCGAATGAGCGCTTCAACCAGCGGACGAACCTCCTCCGGATGTTGGGCATGCAATTTCCCTAAACTCTTACACACCAAATACACCCAACGCTCCAGAGCCCCAGGAAAAACCTTTCCATTATTATGATACTTGGCAGCATCTTCTTTCTTAAAAGCATCCCAACTAAAAACAGGCAGGGCAGATAAGACCTCTTGTTCGCTAACAGATTCCAATCCCAAAAAAGCATTCAACAGATACCCATGAACCTGCTCGCGCTTCTGATAAGGCGTTTTTTCCAATAAAGAGAAAACCTTACCCAATAGGCCTGCTGGACGGTGCGCACCCATCGCTTTTAGTGTTTGCAGCAATTTATAGGCATTCCAGGCCAATTGAGTGGACAACATTTCATTTTCCGTCAACGCAATACATTCCTCCCAGTGCAATAGGGCCTGTTCCAGTTGATCATCAGCAATACTTTTCCGCATTAATGCCCAAACAGACCAGCCGAGTGCATCCTTCAGCCCTTCCTCTTCCGGACGTTCGGTGTACTCAGTTTTGCCCATTTGATAGGCTTCTGAAAGCTGTCCGTTTTTACGCAATTGATGGATTTGTTGAGCAGTCGAACGGTTGGTCGTGGTTGAGTTCATGATCACTTGATTGAGGTGGAACAATTATTGAAGCGGATGGAATGATAAAAATATTCCAGCCAATAAGATTGAATCTGTTCATTGATTACAACTTCTGAGGAATAGGTGTCGAAGATCCATTCAACTAACAGGTAATGGACAATACCCATCAATAGAAATGTCCATTCATAAATATTCAGTTGATAAAGACTATTCAGAACCACACGCACAGATGCCTGCCAGGTATTTGAGGAAATCAAAAAGGAAGGCAATGATTGAGGCATCTGATTTTGGTTTGGTTTACATTACAAATTTACGCCGCAGAAGTGCGAGCTTTCTGCACTTCCTGTTTACCTAAAATTATTTTAGGCTCATATATTTTGGTTGATATTCAAACTCATGCACCCAATTGTCAATCAGCTGATCACATAAATCAGCCGCCATTAAGAATTGCTGCTTTTGTAGGGCATGATCTTTAGGCTGACGGTTAAAGCTCTTGATGATTTTATTCAGGCTGATGATTTCACCCATATCCACCTCCATATGTGCCAACTTATTCTGGGTCAATCCTCGGTCGGTATCCGAAACCACACGCATTTTTGACTTGAAAAAATCTTTCAATAATTCATCAATCGGAATAATATCCAATATAAGCACGCAGGAGGCAGGCAAATGACTATCCTGATGATGGTCAAAATATTGTTTACCATCATATTTGCGACCCACATCCACCATAATGGTTTGCGCATCAAGCGCATCTGATTTTACATAATGCGCCATGCGTTTAAGCTTCAGCTCAGGGTTGATATATTTTCGAACCAAAGCAAAACTAAGTACATCGTCTGCATGAAAAATATGGCGGTGGGTAATAAAAGTATGAATCATGTTTTTAAAGTTTAATATTTTGTCACTCTTATTTTGGGGCTGTCGCACAACCAAAATTGTAATTAGCATCACCAAATAATATTCTGTTTTGGTAGGGTCAAACCCAATGTCATTGGGTTAAGCGCATTATCCTGTAGAGACGTTATTTTTAACGTCTAATTCAATGGTGATTTTATAGGTTTCCTCTTAGGTTTATTCAAATCGTTACGTGAGTCGTTAAGAATAACGCCTCTACGAGCATTTCAAATTTAGACCTGTGTCCCTCAAAATCCTTAAATTAATGTCATTGATGACAGGCAAGCCCGTGTGTCTGATCTAAACATTTATTTTCCAAGATATTTTCGGGCGAACACGTGGGTTGGCCCGTACCGAACAGAATAAATTTTGTAGGGCAATTTAAATTACGGTTATGCAACAGCCCTAAACATCACCCTTAAAGGCACCTTGATGAGGTGTTTGCCCTCTGCCTTCAGGTACAAAATATTTAGAAGACACTAACCTACGAAGCCTCCTCATTGCGGATCACCCGCATCACCGGCTTGTTTGGCGTCTGATGTTGCGGCACCTGATACAAATGCTCCCACATCAGTTGCTCAACAATCTGAGATAACTCTGCATCATGCCCACGCTTGGGAGAGATCACTACCGAAAAGCCATTTTTTCCGTAGAAAACATTCAGCTCAGCAAACTTGATCCCCAGCTCAAACAAAAATTTCTTCCCATAATTGATCGGTCGAACTTCCCCCAGCTTAATCCCAAAATGCTGAAGTCGTTTGGCCAATCCAATCTCAGCCTGCTCCAAAGCCTCCGGGACAAAGTATTTTTTCTCCTTGCTTGGCTTTTTGAAGTTGGGGTTGAGTTTTGCACGGATCTTAGCCATCGTGTCCGCATCCACTTCTACTACTGTTGTTTCATCAGTGGGTTGCTCATCAACTTCCAAAGTAGGGGCTTGCCACATTTCCATCGGTAAAATTTTTTCAGGGTTCACAGTCATTGCATTGGGGTTAAAATATAAATCAGGATCATAAGCCGCGAAACTCACTCGACTGACATCCTTGGTTTTCATATCGCCTACATTTTCAAGCCGGTGGGTCTGGAAAAAATGTCGGGCAAAAAGGGTGTAGAAGTCCGAAAAGTACTTTGAGTTAGTGATTTTCTGACCAAGCTTAAAAAGCAATTTAAGGCCGTCACCGCTCGGCGAAACATAACCTAACATCAATTCGGGGACCATGGCCAATTTTTGCTTTAACAGAGTCACTTCAAGTCCTGCCTGACTCAAATGATCCAGATCCAACATGAAATATTGGATGCAAATGAAGTTTTGGGTGTTCCGGAGATTCCCTTGAAATTCCGCCCCTAAAAAATAGGGTAAAAAGCACTTCTGATTTCTATATTTTTCAGCATCAAGGTGCAATATTTCCTTTAATTGATTACATTGTTGCCGCAATGAGGTGTCTGTTTGCAAATAGTTAACCAACTGCTGCAAAGTGAGGTTTTTCATCACTTCTTTCGAACGAATGTTAGTGCCAAATGAGATCATAGCGGTAGGGGTTTTGGTTTGTATTTTAAATTTACGGGCTTAAAGTGTAGTGATTGTGCACTAAAGTATTCTTAATGAAAAAAAGTAATATTTCACTCTACCAAAGGCTGAAGGTGATCAAGAAAAATGCATTGCCTACAGACGCCCCCTTGATACCCGAAGGTAATGAGATAGCGCAATTGGACGCTCGTATTTCATCCGTATTGGATTTATTTAAAAAATATCAAAAAAAGAAAAGTACCGAAATGCTCTGCTTTATCATGTATGATATCACTGACAATAAAGTCAGAAAAGAAATTGCAAAGTTTCTGATTGAAAAGGGCATGATCCGGGTTCAAAAATCGGTGTTTTTAGGTAGCCTAAAAGCTAAACTTTATCAGCAGATTGCCCAGGACCTTAAAGAGGTTCAATCACTTTATGAGAACAATGATTCAATCATGATCATCCCTGTTTCAGAGAGTGAAGTCAATCGCATGAAATTAATTGGACAACAGGTTGATTTTGATATGGCAATAAAGACTAAAGGGTCTATAATTATTTAACCAATGCAAATACACTGCATTGTTATGCCGTATTTTCACAATAGAAAGGAGAAAACGCTAAATGAAGCAAATAAAATATCTTACCGTGAAATTTGATGCGCCTATCAAATTTCATGAGGTTCCCGCCTTCAGAGGGGCTATTTCAGCAAAGGTCCCACGCAGCTCTGTGCTGTTCCATAATCACGATGGTGATAAATTACGCTACGCCTATCCCTTGATTCAGTACAAAAGGATAAAAGGAAATGCTTCTTTAGTATGCCTGGGAGAAGGAATGGAATCTGTGCGGGAATTCTTTCTGAATAAAGACTGGGCAATTGAGGTTTCGGGAAGAAAAATTCCGATGGAAATTACCGATTTCAACATGAAAGATATTCAGCTGGCCGTTCAGAAAGAAAAAAAGCAATACATTATTAGATCGTGGATGCCGTTGAGTTCTGAAACGCTTAAAGTGTATCAAGAAAAGGAATGGCTGTCTGAGCGAATTGCCATGCTGGAAAGTAAACTGGTCGGTAATATTTTAGCAATGGCCAAAGGATTGGATTGGCGCATACAGGATCAGATAGAATGTTCGATTATTGATATAATTAATCAACAAAGCAGCACATTCAAAAAGCAGAAAATGCTGATTTTTGATATTATTTTTAAAACTAATGTGTGTTTGCCTCAAGCTATTGGACTGGGACGAAAAACAGGATTTGGCTATGGTGTGGTGTCTAAATGGAATAAATAATATAAACTCAATGATTTGTGATTTTTTGTATGTAACACGATAATAAAACAATAATTTAATGAATAATTTCCTATATGGAGCTTCCGTGAATGGTATTCAATCTTTTATTTTTAAATCCAATAAATTAAGAGATATTGGCGGAGCCTCCGAACTGGTGGAACAGTTGTGTACCACCCTATTGAATCAGGTGCTTGAAGAACTCGGTTTGTATTTTGAGCAAGACGGAAAACAGCAGCTCATAGGCAAAGATAAATCGGTCGTTGGGCGAGTTTATCAGCGTGCAGCCGGATCAGTGAAATGCCTGTTTTTTAATCAAGAGGATTGTCAGGCTTTTGCACTGAAATTTCCTTTGGCGGTTCGAAATATGGCCACGGGTGTTTCTGTTTCGCAGGCAGTGGTGAAAGTAGCGGGAGAACCGGTCGGAGAGGATTTTTATCAGCTCGAAAAAGGAATGCACCTTGATTTTGCTCAGAAAGGAACTACTTTTCCTGAGGCATGGATGGGCATTCGTTCGTCAAGGGAAACCGCTTTGCCTTTGCTGAAAGAAGGGAAAGACGAAGGCACCTTACAGAAGCAAAGCGCAGGAAAAGGGCGACTGAATGAGAAGTTTTTCGGTAAGAAAGATGACCGGGGAAAAGCGATTTCGGTGCTGAAAAATGATAAATCCTGGATGGCGGTCATTCATGCCGATGGTAACGGTTTGGGGCAGGTCATTCAGACTTTTAATAGAGAATTGAATAAGGGACCTTTCGGTGAAGTGTTAGGTGCTTTTTCTCGTCATTTGGATATAGCGAATGAGAACGCCACCCGACGTGCGGTGGATCATCTGAAATTGACTGACAAGGACATTGTGCCTATTATTTTGGGGGGAGATGATTTGACCCTTGCCATGAGTACCGAACATTCATTGGAGTTTGTCAAATGGTATTCCAGATTTTTTGAGGAAGAGACCAAAGCGGAATTTAAGCAGATCCCATGTGAAAATCCGGCTGTCCGTAAAATTCTGGATCAAGGGCTGACCGTTTGTGCGGGGATTGCTTTTATCAAGAAAAAATACCCGATGCATTATGGTTTGCATTTGGCTGAAGGGCTTTGTAAAGAAGCCAAGAAAGTCGCTAAGTCCGATGCTTATATAAATAAAGATGATCTTACGGCTTTACCACCATCCTGCTTGATGTTCCACCGGGTGGAGTCGAGCTTTGTAGAAGATTACAAAATGATTGAGGAGTTGCAATTGACCTCCCATGTTTTCGATAAAAATGAGCCGGTGGTATTCAAAGGTGGCCCTTACTTCCTTTCAAAACCTGAAATCGTCAATCCAGAAGATGAGCAAAAAAGGCCACAGGAATTCATCATTGATGATTTGTTAAGTGCTTATCATCAGATTGTTTATAATAAAGAAATCCGTGCGCACTTGCGAACCTGGGTAACCGAGATGTTCAACAGCAAGGCCATTGCCGATCAGCACCTGAACCGTATGCGTTCGACCAAAGGGCGAGAAGTGGCGAGCCTTGGTTTGTTTGATCACATGGATTTCCCAAATCCAGCGGAGAAAACAGGGGTGAATAATCCTCGATTGCAGGCACAGGCGCAGAAAGTAGGTCAGATCATTGATATTCTGTCGCTTAAAGCAATTGGTCTGGAAGTGGAAGCCATGGGCAAAAAAAGTAAATCCAAAACGAACCAAACGGTGGAAGTATCATGAAAAGTATAGGCTATCAAATACAATTTTTAAGCGACTGGCATGCCGGCAGTGGGTTGTCTGCAGGTGCCGAAGCCGATCAGCTGACGATCAAGGATGCTGACGGTTGTCCATTTTTACCGGGAAAAACCATCAAGGGATTGCTCGTTACCGCACTTCGTCAGATGAATGCCACGGGATTAGTTACCGATCAGGAATTTGAACTTTTACAGGGAACCGGAAACCAAAAAGAGGCGCAGGGTCAGCCATCGATTTGCTTTTTCACTGATGCCCAGATGCCGGCAGGTATGCGTGAAGCGATTCAGGGCAAACAACACTTTTTATTCCGCAAGATCGCCAGCACAAAAATCGATGCCGAAGGATTGGCGGTCGAACAGAGTTTAAGAACCATGGAAGCGGCTACGGCAGTGGAACTGGAAGGCAAAATCATGGTCGAGCATCATGAGCAAATCAGCTTCGAGCGTACGCAGGAGATCTTCAAGACTGCTTTTGCTTTGGTAAAATTAGTGGGCTTCAATCGCAACCGTGGATTGGGCCGTTGTCGCATCAAAATGAAATAATCCATGTTCAGTTATATTTTTAAATGTACACTGAAGTCCGACATCGTGCTGAGTCAAACCTCAGCCACCGAGGGCTTCCATAAAAGCCTGGATTATATTCCGGGCGTGAAATTTTTGGGCATCACCGCCAAGGCTTTGTACGGCAAGGACGAAAGCCAAACTCAAAGGCTTTTTCACTCGACCAAAGTCCAGTTTGGCAATGCCTATCCATTGGTGAACAGTAAGCCGACCACCCCAACACCTTTCAGCTACCGACAGCGAAAAGTGAAAAATGGCGATGAAGCCGTTTATCTTTTTGGGCATGAAGACTTTGCCATAGCCGAGGAAGGGGGACAGCTAAAGCAACAACGTGCCGGCTTTTTCAATAACTTCGGAAAGGTAGAAATTGATCAGAACTTCAGTATCAAATCAGCTTATGATGAAGACAAACGCAAGTCCAAGGACAGTCAGATGTATGGCTATTTCAGCTTGCCTAAAAACAGTCAGTGGCAATTTGAGGTAACTGCTGAGCAGGTGGAAGATTTGCAACAAATCAAAGAAGCTTTGCAGGGTACCCACCGCGTTGGCCGTTCCAGAGCTTCGCAATATGGTCTGATTGAAATCACCTGTGAGGATTTACAGTGCAAAGAAATCACCACCCAAAAAGTAAAACCAATCCACGGTAAAATCTGGGTGTATGCCCAAAGTGATTGTTGTTTCTTGGATGAATTCGGCTTGCCCAATTTTAACCCACAGGCATCGGATTTTGGTTTGCCGGCTGATTTGGAATTGGATCCGGAAAAGACCCAAAGCCGAAATCACAGCTACCGATTGTGGAATGGCAAACGCAACACTTTGGATGCCGAAAGACAGGTAACAAGCAAGGGTTCCGTTTGGGTTTTTGATTGTGATCAGGAAGTGGAAGTACCATTTTTCGTGGGAGCTTTTCAGGCTGAAGGTTTGGGAAGAGTGTTGTTTAACCCAAGCTTTTTGATTGCCGAAGCAGGTGCCGTGGTAATAGATTCTGGCTTCAATAAAAAAGGAGCAATCGATCAGCAAACCGAGCATACGGTCAAACCAGATGAAAAAGATGCTTTGTTGCAGTTTTTGAACCTTCAGCAACAGCAAGCCAAAGAGCAGAATGATACTGAAAAGGATGCGATGAAATTCATCCAAGAGAACGATCATGAATTTAAAATGATCGGAGCCTCGCAATGGGGGCACATCCGAAAGTCAGCCAAACAATTCAAAAAGTACAAAGACCTGAAAACCTATCTGTTTACTGATGGCTGGGGCTATTTGTATCATGGGGTCAATGAACACAAATGGAGAAGATCACGCAAAACATTGGAAGAGAAAGCCGATCAAATCTGTAACAGTCACGGCGATCAGGTAACGATGGAATACCTGCAGTTTGTTGCCTCCGAAATTGCCAAACGTTGTAAAAAAGAGAACCTATGAGCTATCCAATAAAATATATCGCCCGCCTGGACATAGAAACCACTTCACCACTCAAAATCGGTACGGGCCAACAGGACTGGATTTCCGATCAGCCTATTTATCGTGATGCTTTCGGCATGCCCGCTATCCCAGGCACTTCACTGACAGGAATTTTGCGTTCCCGCCTGACGGAATTAGCTGGAGAAGAAAAAGCCAACCAGTTATTCGGTCATCAAGGATTGGGAAATGATGAAGGAGAAGGCTCAAGGGTAATTTTATCCAATGCCTCACTGATTGGTGTTGATAACCGCATCATGCAGACGGCGCAGGAATACATGAAAAACCGGGAGGAGATTGAGCAGGTGGTGTCGATGTCATTTATCCGTGAGCGGGTAAGAATTTCCGACAAAGGATCAGCGGTGGATAAAGGTAAATTCGATGAGGAAGTTTTACCCGCAGGCGCACGTTTCCGTTTTGAGATCTGTTTGCAAGGAATGGCAGAGGAAAATTCCGACTGGCAATCGCTTTTGAATGCCTTTTATGCAGACAGCTTTTTGGTCGGCGGCAATACCCGTTCGGGAAAAGGGCAGTTCAAGGTGATCGATGCACAAACGGCCTCTTATGATTTGAGCAAGGCGGACGACTTGCAGGCATGGGCAAACTATCCGATGGATTTGAATCAGAAAGTGGATGCTTTGAAGCCTTTCGAGCCGACCACCGAAAGCGATCCAAACTGGGAGCAAATCAACCTGAGCCTTAAAGCAAAGGATTTCTTCTCGATGGGTGCTGGTTTTGGGAAAATGTACAGCAGCCATGAAATCCGAACCGAAGACGACAAGCCCTTCAAGGTGGATAGCATCTATAAAAAAGAAGCCAAGTTCCATTATGCACAGGGTAAAATTGACCTGGAACAAAAAGAGTCGGTATTGATTCCGGGCACTTCAATCAAGGGAGCTTTGCGTCACCGGGCGGCTTATCACTACAATAAACTGGCCGGTTGTTTTGCCAATCAACTTGATCAGGAACAATTGCAGGCAGCTTTACAGGAAGAATTTGCCCGCAAGAAACAGCAATACATGGATGAGCTGATTGAACTGATCCGCAAAGAAGCACAGGTGGCGGAGAATCGTTCCGGAATGAAATCTACTGAATACCCAAGCAAGGTCAATGAGATCCGAAGGGTGGCAAAAGATGAAAAAGTGGAGCAGTTGCTGGCATACAAAAAGGAGCAAATTGAAAAGTGGTTAGCACACGAAAAAGGCAAGCTCGAACGCAAAGGAACCGAGGAAAACAATGCGGGTATTTCTGAGCTGTTTGGTTTTTCCAGAGACCTCTCCCCAGATGAAAAAGAGCGACAACGTGCCGGCGAGGATGTCAAGGACAAACGCAAGGGAACAGTCGTTATTCCTGATGTTTTCATTGATGCTGCTCAGGTGAAAGAACAGCTGTTTAACCACGTGAAAATTGACCGCTTCCGTGGCGGGGCTTTCAATGGTGCTTTATTCAATGAGATGGTTGCAGCAACTGAGGCTGAAATCCCACTCAAAATTCAGTGGAACACCACCAAGATCGAAGATGAAAATGCCAAGGAAGCTTTACGCCTGGCGATTGAGGATTTGAAAGCCGGCCGTTTGCCTTTGGGCGGACGAGTGAACCATGGACATGGGGTATTTTTAGCCACTAAAGCGAATTGATGATGATTAGTAAATTAACAACCGAAAATATCCCACAGGGGAACTATGAAGGCTATCTATGGTATGCCGACGCAACCAAGCCAGTAATTATTGAGGGGGATTTTACACCCGACCAACTGACTGATTTTCCTTTTGTAGTCGAAGGATTTTTGTTTGATGAAAAGGCCCAAAAAAGCATCAGCATCAAGCACATCAATGGGCAGTATTTCGTTACCGCTTTTGATTTGAATAAAGCAGACAAAGACACCGTTTTGCAGGACAGAACTTACGGTGGAAATGGGGTACATTTCAATATCAAGGTAAAGGAATTATGGATGCCCAAAGTCGATAAAGTAGCGATGGCAGGCATGAAAACCCTTCAGCCGGTGGCTCAAATTTTTTGTGGTTTTGACAAATAAGCGTTATGGACAAGAAGCATCAAGAAGTAAAATCAGTATATAATTTTGTGCCTTTGCACGAGAAAGTTTTCTTTCCACATTGGGCAGACAAAATCAGTCATGACGTCCCTTTTTCCGATGGGGAAAGTGGTAGCATCAAGCTGAAAATCACCGCCAAATCGGATATTTATGTGCGGAATGCCGCAACGCACAAGGACGAGCAAACACCCTTCAATCAGCATGAGGGGCAATTTTTCATCCCCGGCAGTTCGATCAAGGGAGCGGTAAACACTGTCTTGCAAACTTTGGGTAGGGCAAAATTACAGCCCTTGGATGATGTCAAATATTCCGTCCGTGATTTGCAGGACGAAAAAGTATTCCGGAAGAAAAACGAATGGAATAAAGTACGTGGGGGATGGATGCGCAAGGCATATAATGAGGAAGGAAAACCAACTTATTTCATCAAACCTGCCGGTATTCCTGGACGTGTGGCGCATAAAAGGATAGATGCAAAATTCAAGATCACTGAACTGTCAAAAATTTTCAAGGGAGAGGTGCCGCATAAGTACAGCCCTAAAACTTCGGCACATAAGTCCGCTTTGCATAAATATGACCTGCTGAAAGGGTGCGGGGTAGATACCAATGTGCCTTATCAGTTTGAATTTGTGAAAGAAGACGTGATGCGCATGATCTATACTTTTACAGATGGCAACACACCGGATTCCAAAACGGGTAAATTGGTTTTCACCGGGCAACCAAGCCCGAGAAAAGAAATTGAAGGCAAACGTGCATCAGGTAAACAATATGAGTTCATCTTTTGGGAATCCAATGAGGCGGAATTCGAAGTGCCAGCACAGATTGCCAAAGACTTTTTCTTTACCTATTACGATCACGATCCGGGACAGCAGTCAGTCGATTTCAAGCATTGGAACAAGCAATTGAAGGATGGCAAAACCATTCCTGTATTCTATTCGGTGGATCAGCATGAACGCATCAAGCATTTTGGATTGAGTTTCATGTACCAAATCCCTTATGATCACCGAGTGAAGGAGTTGGTTTATGATGACCACAAAAAGGAATTGCAGCCGGATTTGAGTGAGTCGCTTTTTGGCTATTCAGTTTTGGATGAAACAGGGGGGAAAAAAGTGCTTCGTTCACTGAAAGGGCGGGTGCAGTTTGGCCATGCTTTTGCCGATGAATCTACTCTGAGCATTGGCAACAAAACCACTCAGATTTTGGGTGGACCTAAGGCAAGTTACTATCCTTTCTACCTGGAACAGGACGGCAGCGAAACCTACAAAACCTACCATGATGGGCACGGAAAAATCCGTGGTTTTAAACGCTATCCGCACCGCAGTAAATTGCTGAACAATGGGGTGATTGAAAATGAAAAAGTAGCCACCACCTTTCAGCCACTCAAAGCCGGAACGACCTTCGATTGTGTGATTAATGTACATAATCTCCGTCCATTTGAGGTGGGGGCATTGTTGAGTGCCTTGACTTTCCACGGGGCGGAAAATTGCTTCCACGGACTCGGAATGGCCAAACCTTTGGGCTATGGTCAGTCGGCTTTCGAGGTAGCATTGCCAAAGGGATTTTCCAAAACAAAAGAGGAGTACCTGGCTGATTTTGAAGCGATGATGCGGAACTTTGAAGTGAATTGGCTCATCAGTGAAGCAACAACCGAATTACTAACGTTGGCTCATGCACCTTCAAAAGAGACCGATCAAATCTTGGCTTATCCTCAGTTGGATACGAAGGGAAATAATGATTTTGTAGGCTACAAGAAAAAAGAAAAGCGCTTGCATTTACCCCGCTTTAGCCAATATGATCAGGTCAAAAAAATCAGCTGCCCTTCTTATGCGGATCAAGGTCAAATCTCAGCTTTTGCACAGCTTCAGAAAGAGGAGCAGCAAGGCTTCGGTATTTTTGATCAGCTTAAAAAAGATTTCACCGATTTGTTGGGTGCTGATTTCGATGCCAGTATCAATTTCCTTTGTGATGAACTGACCAAGGAAGGGGAGGAAAGAAAACAGCAAGAGCTGAAAAAACAGCAGGAAGAAAAGGCCAAAAGTGCGAGTTTGGATTTACCGGAAAGCCCGAAAAAATTCGATCAGATCTATAAGCCGACAGATGCCTTCCTGAAAAAATTGTTGGGGAACAGTTATCAGAAAAAAGCAGATAAACCATTCCTACCTGAACAGTATCATGATACTTTGAAAAAGGCGGTATGGGCACTTCAGGGCAATAAGAAAGAAGGAAAAGATTTTGCTAAAGGATCAAAATCCAATAATTGGAGAAAGATCGCCGATTGGATTGGAGAGGTGAAAATGAAGCAGTGGATGGAAGAGTGGGATGTTTTAGCTTAAGATGATGAATAGTAAAAGAATGTTCCTGCTATTCTCTCATCAATTAACCGATGAACAAATACAGGACGCCAGACAAAATTGGGGGGTCAGTGAATTCGTTTCACTGCCCTCGGATTTACAGCAAAAATGGAGCAACGTGCCTGCGGAATTGGAAAGCCTGCAAGCTTATGCCCAGCCATTCATTCAATGGCTCAGTGATCATCAATTGGGTTCGAGTGATGTGGTACTCAATCAAGGAGACTTTGGGCTGAGTTATTTATTGGCCAATCATATTATTTTTAACCAAGCAACGGCAGTTTATTCCACCACCGTCCGCAAAGCAGTTAAGGAACTAAACATGGACGGAGAGGTGATCACTACCAAGATTTTTAAACATCAAATTTTTAGAGAGTATGGGGCGTAAGGTCTTTATTAGTTTTATGGGTACCAGTGATTATGTGCCTGTAAATTATGTTTTTGAAGGGAAACGAATCGACAATGTAAAATATATTCAGGAGGCCATGATGCGCCTATTCTGTTCTGATTGGACAGAAAATGATACTGCTTATATTTTTTTAACCGAAGCAGCTAAAGCCCGGAACTGGGACCCAAAGGAAGATAATGAAAAGTTCTCGCAGCGTATTCCCAAGTTGAGGGAGGGAGGTTTGAAAATGCAAATCCAGGAGATCACAGAAACCCCTGAAGGATTTGATTCTGAGCAGGTATGGGAGCTGTTTGAGATGGTTTTTTCTTGCTTGGAAAAAGACGATGAGGTGATTTTTGATATCACGCATTCGTTCCGCTCCATTCCTATGTTGGGCATGATTTTGATGAACTACGCCAAGGTGCTGAAAGGGGTGAAAATTCAAGGGGTCTATTATGGTGCTTTTGAAAAGTTGGGTATTGCCAAAAATGTACTGAAAATGCCAGAACATGACCGTAACGCACCGATCATTTCCTTGAATGATTTTGTCAAGTTGCAAGAGTGGACAGGTGCAATCAATGAGTTTGATAAGTTTGGGAGCTCGCAATCCTTGGCGAAATTAATGAAGCAGGAAGTCAAAACGATCAAGAAAGAAAGTATAGATGATGCAAAGCAAATTCAGCTCTTAGCA
Organism: Persicobacter psychrovividus; assembly: GCF_036492425.1. Classification (NCBI taxonomy): domain Bacteria; kingdom Pseudomonadati; phylum Bacteroidota; class Cytophagia; order Cytophagales; family Persicobacteraceae; genus Persicobacter; species Persicobacter psychrovividus. The sequence goes on along the minus strand of NZ_AP025298.1, from coordinate 1,080 downwards.
AACCAATTGAACAAGTTGTCTGCTGCGCTATCGACTTGTCGTGGTCAAGATATTATCTCAACGATGGACTACGAAGGGCTGAACAACTGTCTGTCCTCTAATCGGGATCATGATTTTATTTCTCAATTACATCCTTTGCTTCAGAAAATTGAGAAAAAAATAGAGCCCTTTACTAATAAATCATGGACCAATGGCTTAGCGGCAGTTTCTTGGTGTTTAGATCATGAGATGATTCAGCAGGCGGCCACATTCTTAATGGAAACGATTCAAACACTCGTTATTGAAAACACTTTTGGGAATGAAAATATCACCAATTTTCATTATAGAGAATGTGCATCCTGTGCTTTTTTTGAAATCAATAGAGGAAGAGAAGCCGATGTACCACGGTCGATCCCCGAAGATTTTGATTTTGATGGGGTAGTCGATAAAATGAAGGAGTTCATTCAAAAGTACCCAAACCTTGCCAAAGAGTACAGCAAGCTCGTCGGCGGAAAAGGCCTAAGAAATGACATCAACCACTGTGGTTTTTCTGATCCTTCTCGTTCTGCGCATACTATAAAAGAGCAGGTAAAGCAGATCTATGAGAATGTGGTGAATGTTTTTTAGGGTTTATATGCTATGAAACATATAGGTGTCGGTTCTTATCCTGCTTGAAGGATTAGATTCCTGCCGATAAAAATTACTAAATTTCCTTGAGGGTCAATAGCTTAATATTAAAAAGCTGTTCCCTTCAAGGTTTGGATACTTACTAAAAATAAGCGCGAGTAAAGTCTTAATTTCCAAGTGATTCGAGACTTGGCCTTCAAACATATCGTGTCTTGCAAATTATTAATCGGCTGTTACGTCGAGGGATTAAGCATCATGTGTAATCAATCGAATATTTAACCGCATCACGAAAGGGGGTAAGTGGAGAAGGCGCATTCTATTGGAACTCAGCACTTGCCACCCACTAGCATCAGCCCAAATACATAATAATATATTATAAGATTATTTTAAGTAATTTTTATATAAAGTAAATTAATTTATGGTGGTTTTATTGTAAATTTAGCGTCCAATTAAACACTATTTTTTTATGCAGAA